>NZ_JBEOZU010000025.1:0-117636 GCF_040298185.1 Streptomyces sp. NPDC001634
CGCAGCATGGGCGAGCGTGACTTCATCGCACTGATCGACGGCGTCCACCAGCTCGTCAAGGCGCCGATCGTGCTGGTGTGGGACCGGCTCAACACCCACGTCTCCCACGCCATGCGTGAGCTGATCGCCGAGCGTGAATGGCTGACGGTGTTCCTGCTGCCCGCGTACTCACCCGACCTCAATCCCGTCGAGGGCCTGTGGGCACACGTCAAACGCAGCCTGGCCAACCTCGCCGTCGTCGCCCTCGACCGCCTGGAAGCACTCGTCCGCAACCGGCTCAAACGCCTCCAGTACCGGGCCGACACCCTCGACGGCTTCATAGCGGGCACCGGCCTGACTCTCGACGAGCCAGCATCACCTTGACGAGCCGAAGTCAGTAACGAACTACCGGTAGCTGCTCCTTGCCGGGCAGGCTGGTGCGGCTGGCAGCCAGTGGCCTGGATGTGCTGTCCCGGTCACGATCGGCTGTTCGACGGCATCATGTGTCGGCCCGGGGGAGGCCGGTTCGTACCGCCCGCCTAGAGGCAAACTGAAGGCAACACCCCTGAACTTGACACATAAGCGGAACAGAGACATCGTCACAGACGATGCATCACATCTGTTGTCCCGAGCGGCGGTCAGGGACCATTCCTGAGCTGGTCGAACCTGCATCACAGGGGTGAAGCACGCTCGAGCCGCACCGGCGGTATAAGCGCCGGACAGGACGCCTCGATGAAGATCGCTGTCGTCGCAGCCGGCAGGCAGCGTCGGCTCACGAGCCGTCAACGAAGCCGTAGCCGGGGTCATGACCTCCTCGCCGTGTTCCGAAGCGGGCGGCCGGACACCCTGCCACCTGGAGGCGCCGGGCCTCATCGTTGCGCGTCATATGGCCGATGCGCCGGATCGCGGCCGGGCCAGTGTGGGCGCCGGGGTCGTGGCCGGGAACGCCCTCGTGGCGCCGGCTCGCGCACCGCCGCCCTCGCGATGGCTTTCAGCTCGTCGGGTCCGCGCAGCAGCGGTGGCGGGCCGTGAACGCACCGCACCTCGTCGCGCTCGTTCGCGCAGGAACCCGCCTCGAACGCGGTCAGCTTGTCGAGCGACCCGGGCTCAGCTCATCTGCCAGACCGGCACCGGTCGCCGGGCGTTCCCTCAAAGAGAACAGCACGGGCGGCGCTAGGCTGCTGTGTCATGCAGGAGACGCGCCTCGACACTGTTCGGATCCGGGCGGCTCGCCGGGTGATCGACCCGGTTTTTCTCGACACTCCGCTGTACCGCTGCGAGGCGCTGGAGCCCACCCTCGGGTGCACGGTGAGCATCAAACTCGAAACGGCGAACCCGGTCCGCAGCTTCAAGGCCCGCGGCACCGAGGTGGTCGCGAGCCTGCTCGCCAACAATGGCTCGCGAGCCGTGGTGTGCGCCAGCGCGGGCAACCTTGGCCAAGCCCTCGCTTGGTCCGGTCGCGGCCGGGGGCTCGACGTCACCGTCGTGGCATCCCGCTTCGCGACTGCGGCCAAGCTTGATCGCATCCGCGCGCTGGACGCCAGGTTGGAACTGGTGGACGGCGACCACGAGCTGGCTCGCGAGCGGGCGACGGCCATCGCGCGCTACGACGGCATCCGGTTGCTCGAAGACAGCCTGGACATCGAGACCTGCGAGGGCGCGGCGACCATCGGCCTGGAACTGGCGGACACCGTGCCGTCGTTCGACGCCGTCCTGATTGCTCTCGGCGGCGGAGCGCTGGCCACCGGTGTGGGTCATGTGGTGAAGGCCTGGGCGCCCGAGGTCGAGGTGATCTGTGTCCAGCCGCTGGGCGCACCGGCGATGACACACTCGTGGCGCCAACGGCGCGTCGTCACCACCGACTCGACCAACACCATCGCTGACGGCGTCGCCGGCCGGCGTCCCATCCCGGCCGTCCTGGACGACCTTCTCCTGGTCGCTGACGACGCCGTCCTGGTCCAGGAGGCGTCGATCATCGCCGGTATGCGGATGCTCCTCGACCACGCCGGCCTCGTCGTCGAACCGTCGGCCGCGCTCGGCATCGCGGCGGTCCTCGAAGACCCCGACCGCTTCGCCGGCCGACACGTAGTGACCATCGTGTGCGGCAGCAACGTCGACGTAGACGCCTACCACCGCTGGGTCGGCACGGCACCCATCCACAGGCCTTGACCATTACTCGGCTACCACCAGGCGGGGAAGGTCACCACAGCGGCCCGCTCGTCGCACGTGAGGAGCCGGCAGCATGAGCGGCGGCGTCCGAGCGTGCTGCCTGAGTCACACTGAGCCGGAGAGGGCCACCGCCGGAGTCTCCCGAGGCGAATGTGAAGGTGCCCGCGAGCAACTCAGTATCCGGGTGGACGGGCTTGAGCGACTCAGTTGCACCTCCCGCTGCCGCTGTAGCAGGGCGAGTACCCAACGCTCGGGGTAGGCGCAGGGCCCGGGTGAGTGCGGTCGTAGTCGTGCTGCGAGAGCACCAGCAGCACAGCCAGCGTTCCGGCAGCGAGGACTTGTGACAGCACTGTCCACGGTGCGCGGGCCAGGGCCGCGAGCCCGGCGAGGACGAGCGTGGCGAGGAGGAAGTGTTCTGTCCAGGCGATACTCGCGAGCAGCGACGCGTCGATCTCCGCTTGCGCCCCTTGCGCAGCCCAGATCTGCATGCCGTAGCCGAAACTCTTCCACATGGATACGGCGGCCTCGACGACGAACAGCACCAGGCCAGTGGCTACGTCCGGGGCAAGAGGCGTCCGCCTTGACCAGGGCCATCTGCGCCGGAGCGGAGGTTTGGGGGGTGCGTACATCATGGCCACACGTTCCCGGGCCGGTCGAACGGTGCGCATGAGTACGCGCACTCAGTGCGTGTACTCATCTCTGAACCCATGGCTGACCAGTGCCGGCGCTGGGACTTGGCAGCTCAGGGGCTGTGACGGCGCTTTCGTCCATGTTGAGATGCTGCCTTCACCCAGACGCTTGAGCTCCCGCGCTGGGCCACCTTTTGATTTTGAGTTGCGACCGCGTGGCATGTTGGGGACAGTCTGCGGGCATGGAGTTCTTCTGCTTTCACCGTGATCGGCCCGGCTCCATGGCGTTACGCGACGAGCTGCTGGAAGAGCACTGGTCCTACATGGACCGGTACGCGACGGAGATGATCGCTCGCGGCCCGACCTTCGCCGACGACGGCGATGCGCCCACCGGCAGCGTCCACATCGTCGACCTGCCCGATCCCGCTGCCGCCCGCGCGTTCGCCTTCGATGAGCCCAACTACCAGGCCGGGGTGTACCGGGATGTGCTGCTGCGCCGGTGGCGCAACATGCTGGGGCGCACGATGTGGGATTTCCCCGGTGGCCGCACGGGTGGCAACCGGTACCTGGTGCTCGGCCTCGGCACGGGGCAGGCCGCCGACCTCACCGTGCCGCCCGACCGGGACGAGCTGATCGCGTACGGGCCGCTGCTGTCCGACGACGGCACCGCCTGGCTGGGTACCGCGGCGCTGGTCCGGGCCCCGGACCCGGACACGGCTCGCGCCGTCCTGACCCCGGACCGGTACGCCGACATCGAGGTCCACGACTGGGAGTTCGGTGGACGGCCGTCATGAAGCGGGGACGTGGCGCGCCGACGGCGCGTGGCGGCTGATCCAGGCGGGAGAGGGGCGCGTCAGCGACTTCCCCGCCCATACCGAAGGCTCGCCGGGGCGGGAGAGCATGATCCTCGCCGCCCTCGGCGCCGCCCGTTTTCGGGTCTCCATCTGTGGGTGGAGACCTCTCCATCAGCCCGTGGGTGGTGGTGATCCGCTTCGCACGCGGAGCAGTCTTGAGGCATGAGCTCTCTTCACTCGGCACTGGTTGTTCTCACCGGCGTGTGCGTCCTGATCTTTGTCGTGGCCTGGATCGTGGGCGCCGTCTACTTCGGTGTGAAGAGCCAGGCCGGTCTGCGCGGCTGGGCACGTGGACTGCGTCGGACACTGCCCCGCCGGGCGCTGCTGATCGCAGGCGCCTACGTGTTTTCCACACTGGTCAGCCACTCTCGGGACTTCTGGCGCCATCTCCAGTACTGGCAGCCTGAGCTCGCGCTCCTGGGTGGCTTGCTCGCCGTCGCCTCCACCGCCTTGCTGCTGTGGGCCCGGTGGGTTCTGGGCACGATGTGGGCCAGTGTTCCGATGCTTCAAGAGCACCACGAGCTGCGTACGGACGGTCCCTACCGGCTGGTCCGCCATCCCATTTACACAGGGTTGCTCGGCCTGATCGTCGGCGGCATGCTGGCCTGCGGCTTCGGCATCTGGATCGTCCTCCTGGCGGTAGCCATCCCTTGGCTGCTGCGGCGGGTTCGGATCGAGGACAGACTGATGGCCGGACAGTTCGGTGCTTCCTACGCTGCCTACCGCACCCGTGTCCCAGCGCTGATCCCGTGGACGCATCCCGCCCGGGTCGGCCCCCGTCATGCCGACAGCGAGCAGCAGTAGCCCAGGACTGCGCGAACCTGGCAGCCTCCGCTTCTTCGCGCGACAAGGACGAGAGTGGAGCCTGACCCCAGAGGAGATCGAATCAGCAGTGCCGCGCTGTTCGTTGGGTCTGCCCTCCTGATCGACCGGTTTCCCGGCGACGGGGGCGAACCTGCGCAGGCGTCATCACACAACACTTCGAGCTGAGGCCGTACTTCCTTCACGACACAGCGCTGCCAGACGCGCCACGCCCGCAGCAGTCGAGCGTTCTCATCTCTCTGCTGCCGCGTTCCAGCGGCGTCGACTATCCGCGCATAGTGATCAAAAACGCCCAGGGTCTTACGTCCGGGCCTTCTGAACGACCAGGGCCAGGGCGCGGCCGAACTGCCGTCGTATCGCACACGGCAGGTTCGGCCGTTTGAGTGCCTTGGCGGAGCCGAACGGCCCCGTCGTCCCGCGCCCGTAGAGGTTCCGTCCGGAAGGATGGCGTGCGGCCACCCCTGTTCCGCAGCTGCCGGTGAGGACGACGTGACCACCAAGACACCGCCCAGGAAGCACACCTACGACCGGGCGCGGCCCCTCGGCAAAGCGCTGGACGACGCCACCATGTCCCGTCTGCATGTCAGGTTCTGGCTGCTGGCCGGTCTTGGCATTCTGCTGGACGGGTTCGACTTCTTCATCATCGGCGTCGCCAACCCGCTCATCTCCGCGAACTTTTCAGTGAACGCCGTTGAGAAGGGCATGCTGTCGGCCGCTGCGATCGTGGGTTCGGTCTTCGGTGCCGCGCTTCTGGGACCACTGGGGGACCGGATCGGGCGTAGCAGGATCTTCCGGGTCGACCTGTGGCTGTTCGTCATCTTCTCGGTGCTGTGCGCGGCAGCGTGGGATGTCTGGTCCCTGATGGCCTTCCGGTTCGCGCTGGGAATCGCGGTGGGCCTGGACTACCCGATCGCCGCGAGTTACCTGGCGGAGATCCTGCCGTCCAAGAACCGAGGACGGTGGCTGGTCAGCGCCTTCAGTCTGCAGGCGGCCGGCATCGTGCTGGGGGCGGCAGCAGGGGTGGTGATCCTTGAGGTCCGGCCACAGGTGACCTCATGGCGGTTAATGCTTGGATTCGGGCTGGTACCGGCCCTGCTGATCATCTGGCTGCGCCGCCGTGTGCCCGAGAGTCCCCGCTGGCTCGCCCCGAACGGGCGGGAACAGCAGGCACGCGAGGTCGGCCGGGCCCTGGTCGGTGCTCCCGTCCAGGTGACCGCCGCGGACCGGGAGCGGCACGAGCCGCCGCAGGAAGGACTGCGGGCGTTCCTCCAGCCCCAGCTTTTCTCCCGCCAATGGCGCAGGCGCACGATCTTCACCGCGGCACCGTGGTTTCTGATGGACATCGCGACCTACGGGGTGGGGATCTTCACCCCTACCCTGCTGGCCTCGCTCGCACTGCGCGGCGCGAACACCACATTCATCGCCGACGACATCGTCTCCACCAAGGGCACCGCCCTGCTGGACGTCTTCCTGGTCGTCGGGTTCGCCCTGGCGATCACGCTGATCGACCGCGTCGGCCGGGTGCCCCTGCAACTGACCGGATTCGCGATGATGGCCATCTCCCTTTGCATTCTGGCAGTGAGCGGCCAGCTGCCCGGAGGGGCCGGCGCTCATATCGGTACGGTGCTCGTGGGGTTCGGACTGTTCAATACCTTCATGAACCTGGGGCCGAACGCGACGACGTTCGCTCTGCCGGCTGAGGTGTTTCCTTCGGAGATGCGCGCAGCGGGACACGGCTTCGCCGCCGGATGCGGCAAGCTGGGAGCAGCCCTGGGGACGTTCCTCTTCCCGGTGCTGCTGGCGGGAATCGGTGAAGCCGCATTGCTCTATGCCGTGGCCGCAGCCTGCGCAGGCGGATTCCTCATCACCCTGGCCTTCCGCGTCGAACCACGCGGCTGCTCCCTCGACGAACTCTCCGGCGTCCAGGCCACCCGCCTGGCGCCCCGCGTCACTCCTCCGTGACCGGGTACCGCGGAAACAGTGCGCCGGTCGGCGGGGCAACCGACGCGGTCGCCGGAAGGCGGCAGCCTTCACCCGACAGACCGGACCTGGACACGGCCGCCCCTCCACCCGCCACGCGCCGCCTGGCGTTGACTTCCTGAGGGATCGATGCCGGCCAAGGCGAAAGCGGCCCGGTGCGAGTGACGTACTTCAGGCGGCGGCCTGCAGGCGCCGAGCAAGGCGCAAAACATCTCGATCTCGACCGGCCATGAGAACCCGGCCCCTGATGAGCGGCCCGATCGCATCGAACGTCGCCGCGCCGCCCACCGGGAACTGCTCGCCGCGCCACCCACCGGGCACTGTTCGCCGCGCCACTCCTCCTGCCGCCCGCGGCACCGCCTGGTTTGCTGGCCGCGCTCGTGTCGGCCGCACACACCGCCGACGAGGTCCGCCACGTCACCTGCAGGAACGTCCTCGTCCTGCCTGTGCGGACACCCCCCACCAGTCCGCAGAGCTCCTCGACCGGCTGACGACGACCACCCCGCGCTCAGCGCCTGGCACCACCATCGAGACACCCACGAAGTTCCGGAGCAACTCCCCCACGAACTCACACCTGCCCAACCTCTGAGCCCGCCCGGGGCAGCATCACACGTCCCAACCCTGAAGCTCAGCTTGAGGAAAAGACATCACTCGAGAGGAACTACAGGCTTCCCTCGTCCGTACTATCCCTACACAGGGCCATTCGCAGCAGTTACCTCTTGTGTCGCTCGGACCAGCCCGAGGACATAGGCGCTTGGTTCTCCAAGGCCTGGGCCAAAGGTGGCGCACGCCCGACCAGGAAACCGGAGGAAAGGTCAACACCATGTCGGAGAGCACGACGGCTACTTCTGAACTGGCGTCGCAGTACACCGCCCAGGTGACCAGCGACCTCGAACGCAATATCAAGGAGCAGGAACGCATCGAGGCGGAGATCGCCGCGCTGCAGGAGCAGCTGGTCGCTCTGCAGCGTGACCACTCAGTGCTGGTCAACGTGCAACAGGCACTTGGTATGACCTCGGCACCGGATGAGCCCTCGGCCACGGCGGACAGCGCCACCGTGCCCGCTACCCCCAAGAAGACTTCTCGTGAGCCCGGCGCCGGGAAGCGGACACGTGCGAAGAAGGCCGCCGGCTCTCGGGGCGCCACGAACAGCAGGAAGTCGGCGGCCGAGAAGCCCACGGACAAGGCAGCAACCTCGAAGACGGCCCAGCCCACGCTGGTCGAACTCGTCCGTACCCACCTCACCGAACAGAGCGAACCGCGCTCCGCAGCCGAAGTCGCCACCGCACTCGGCCAGAACCACCCCGAGCGCGGCATCAAGACCACCGTCGTACGCACCACCCTCGAAGGACTCGTGGCCAAGAACCAGGCCCAGCGCACCAAGCAGGGCACCTCCGTCTACTACACCTCCCCCAACCCGGCCGAGCAGACGGCAACAGCTTTGGACGAGACGCAGCCGCAGTAAGCCGAACAAGACCGTTGGCCAGGGAGCACGCTGCCGCGACGGCGGCAGCCGGCCTCCGCACGCGTCAGCACGCTGTGGCCCAGTGACAACGGTCGACGGCGGACAGGAGCGCATTTGCCCGGGATGCGTCGCGCCCGATGTCGGCACTTGTTGCCTTGGGGATGTCACGCTGATGCGCGCTGGTCGCAACCGATGCTCGGCACACTCTCGTCCGGCACTCAACTCGGGGCAGGTGCATGACGATTCCCTCGCCGTCGCTACGAGAACAGCACGCGTACCGCAACGCGGGCGCCGACGCCCTCGTCATCATCGGCCAGGTCGAGGACGAGACGACCGCCAAGACGTACGCCATCGCACTGCCGCATGCAGCCGTCACGGTGTGCCGCCTGCATGCCAGCCGTATCACCCTGACCGAGCGCACCCAATCCCGTGGCCGGCGCGGCAGCCGGCCCGCCCGGGCGACCCGCTGAGAGCCGGCCCGCAGCAGACCTGCTCCGCATCGCCGCAGAGGCGGCCGCGACAGCCGCGGCCCTTGATCGGGCCGCACGTGGGACCTGTGCATCGCCACGGACGACCGCACGGTCGAGGAGTAGGCGGCGACAATCACCGCCGCCTGGCAGGCCCTCCGGCTGGACGCCCGAGCCCGCAGCCAACAGCGGTACCTCGACGACGAAGAACAGGAAGCTGACTTTGGTCGAAAGGTCATGGAAGTCGTCGGGGAACAGCTCACGGGCGGCCGGGTCGGGCTGCGGCCCCCGGCCGGGGTCGGAGAGGGCCGTACGGGTTGCGCATCGGCCGGCAGCCGGTCGGCCAGGATCTACGCCGAGCTGGGAGCCGACACACGGGCCGACGCGATGGCGGTCGCCAAGGAGCGACGACCGCCGTTACGCCCAGGGCTCACGTGCACCGGTTGCTGTGGGCGAAGTCCAGGACGAAGCGCTCGGGGCTGTGCAGCTTGAAGGCCTTGTAGGCGGGTTTGGTCTGGAAGGCGGTCCCGAAGGTGACCACCCCTTCGAAGTCTCCGGTCAGGGCGAGGCCCTTGAGCTTGGGCAACTGGATCTCGATCAGCCGGGGGCCCCGGTAGACCGACTTGCCCGCGTCGTTGTGGGCCGCCGCGGGAGAGAGCTTGATTTCCAGGAAGTACTTGGCTGGCAGTGGGACCTTCTTCCCGGAGGCGTCGTAGCGGAGTTCCTTGACGGGCTTCACGGTGACGGGCGGGATGGTCCCATGGATGTCGATGACGAGCCGGTCGAAGGTGCTGTGCCCGGCCCATCGGGCGTCGACGACGCGCGCGGTCGCGGGCGCCTTCTGGGAGACCTCCGACTGGGTGGCGGCGGAGGCGGGGATCGTGGCGCCGACGGCGGCGGTGAGAAGGACGCCCGCGGCAATGGCCGCACGGGACGGGTGGTGATGCATGACGCCCCCAGATGTTCCTGGTGAAGGGGACAGGTGTCTTCAGTATCAGGGACATTCCGGAGGTCCGAACGGTTGCGGCACCAGAACCCTGATTTCACACAATCCCGGAAGTACTACGCCGGCGTACTCGCGTCCGGTGCGAAGGCAACGCCGTGACCGGGGACGATGAGCACCGGCGACAGGGCGAGGATCGCGGCGCGCGAGGCGTGCAGTGCGGCGGGATCCGTGGCGTAGGGATCTTCGGCAGGGCCGTCCGCGCTCCACCACAGGTGGGTGAGGACGACCAGGCCCTCGTCCGTGTCGACAAGGGTGCTGATGTCCTCGGCGGTGTGACCGGGTGTGGCGGCGAGGCGGATCGAGGAGGAGATCTGGAAGCCGTCCGCCGGGCGCGGCGAGGGGGTCCAGGATCGGCGCGCGGTCGGCCACCATGCCCGGGGCCACGACGACGGTCTCGCCGTCGCGCAGCAGGCTCACGGTGCCGGCGGTGCGCGAGCCGACGTACCCCACGGTCAGGTGTGGTGCGTTCCGGCGTTCGTCGCAGGTGCGCTGGTCGCAGGGCGGTTGCCCGTACGGTCGTCCGCGCTCCCCGGCCTGTTCGCCACGATGGGTCTGGTCGTCGGCTACTACGGCTACGCGGAGTTCGGCCGCGACGGTATGGGCAGCCTGGTGGCGCCGTCACTGTGGCTGGTGATGGCGTTCCTCAGCGGTCCGCTGTTCGGTGTCGCGGGGGCGTGGTGGAAGCGGGGGCACAGCATGCACCGCCGCGTCATCGGGCTGGCCGCACTCGCGGGCGTGTTCGGGATGGAGGCCATCCTGGCGGCGTGGTCGCTGCACCACTCCTCGCAGGCGTGGGCCTGTGCGCTGCTCCTGGTCCTCGTACCGCTACTGATGGCCCGTCAACATCGAGAGCGCGCATCGACGTTGCTGACGGCGGTACTCTTCTCGCCTGTCGCGTACGCCGTGATCGAGCTGCCGCTGCAGCATGTGGCGGGGTGAGGTGCTGAGGCGGCGACCGGCCTCGGAGAACCACCCCCTCGGCACTCGGACTGGGAGCCACTCGGTGCAGTCAGCGGGAATCTGCTGGAGGGTGACGCCATCCGGGCGCTGTGGCCGGGGGTACGCCCTCTAGGGTGCAGCCATGACCTCACGGGCTTACCTCTCCGAACTGTTCTCCCTGGACGGGCTGGTCGCCGTGGTGACCGGCGGCAGTTCCGGTATCGGCCGCGCCATCACCGAGGCGCTGGCGCGGGCCGGGGCGAGCGTGGTGGTTGTCGCGCGCACGGAGGCGGAGCTGGCCGCGACCGTCGAAGGGCTGGCAGCCGACGGCTGCCGGGCGGACTGGGTCAGCGCCGACCTGAGCACCCGCGACGGCGTGCGCGCGGCGGCCGAGGCGGCGGCCAAGGTGTACGGGGAGCCCGACATCCTCGTCAACTCCGCCGGGATCAACCTGCGGCCGCCGATGGACGAGCTGGGCGAGGACGTGTGGGATACCACCATGGCGGTGAACCTGGAGGCGCCCTACCTGCTGGGCCAGCGGTTCGGTCCCGGCATGGCCGAACGAGGCTTCGGGCGGATCATCCACATCACCTCCCAGCAGGCGCACCGGGCGTTCGTGCACAGCGGCGCCTACGGCGTCTCCAAGGGGGCGTTGGAGTCGCTGGCCCGCTCCCAGGCCGAGGCGTGGTCGGCGTATGGCGTCACTTGTAACACCCTCGTGCCGGGTTTCGTCATGACGCCGCTCAACGCACGCCTGTCGTCCGATCCCGAGAAGGTGACGGCGCTCGCTGCGCGCACGATGGTGGGGCGCAATGGGCTGGCCGAGGACTTCGCCGGCGCCGCGGTGTTCCTGGCCGGCCGAGCCTCCGCCTACGTCACCGGACAATCGATCTTCGTCGACGGCGGGTTCTCCGTCCACTGAGGCCGCCACCGAAGAGTCCGGACGTCGATCAGGGCACTCGACAGAGGGGCTCTCGGCTCGTTGCCGTGCAGCGTTGGGGGCTCCTCGTGGGAGCGTGGTCAGACCGGCAGCAGGCGAGCGATCAGTGCGCTGAGCTGTCGGGCGTTGCGGCACTCGTGCATCTCGACGAGTTCGGCGTACGCGGACGCGGCGGAGTCGCCGGTGCCCCACTGGGAGCGCGGCTCGGGGTTCAACCAGTACACACGGCGGGCCCGTTCGGAGACGAGCCGTACCGCCGGCAGGTTCGGGTCGCTCATGTTCGTACGGGCGTCGCCGAGGACGAACACGGTTGTGCGGGACCCCACCGCGTCGGTGTACCGCTCGGCGAACTCGCCGAACGCCACACCATAGTCACTGCTGCCGTGCCAGCCCGTCAGCGTCGCCTCCGACCGGATACGGGCGCCCAGTCCCTCCGGATCGGCCGCGCCATGCACCAAGAGCCCGGTCACCTCGTCGATGCGGTTGACGAAGGCGAACACCCGCACCTTGCTGAACTGGTCGTGCAGCGCCTGCACCAACAGCATCGTGAAGTCCGAGAATCCCGACACCGAACCCGATACATCGCACAGCAGCACCAGTTCGGGCCGGACGGGGCGGCGTCGGCGCAGTACGGGCTGCATCGGCACTCCGCCCGTCGACAGTGACCCGCGCAGGGTCCGACGCAGGTCGATGGTGCCGCGGGCGGCACGGCGGCGGCGAGCGGCGAGCCGGGTGGCGAGCTTGCGCGCCAGCGGCTGAACCACCTTGCGCAGCTCGGTGAGCTGAGCACGTCCGGCGAACAGGAAGTCGACCCGGTCAGGGGTCGGGGAGATCGCCCGCCGGGCGATCTTGTCCCTGCCCCGCCGCTCGGCAACCCGTCGTCGCGCCTCCGCGGCGACCTGTGTGCGAAAGACCTCGATACGCCTGCGGATCTCGTCCTCCAGCAGCCGGTCGGCGAACCCCGACCCGCCGGCCTGCGCCCTCACGCTGTCGCGGACGCGTGCCAGCAGCGTCTGGGGGCGCAGCCGGTCGAGCGTCTGGTACGACGACCAGCCGTCCGACTCCGGCGAGGACCCGTATCCGCCGAAGCCGTTCACCGCCTCGATCGCCAACTGGGCCATCATCGCCTCGTCGTTGGCGGCGAGCGCCGTCGCGAGCCGGTCCCGCAGAGCCTCCCGGTCCACGGGCGCCTCTGTGTCCGGTGCCCCGAAACGACGCGGGAAGTACACATCGAAGACCGGATCGAACACCCGCCGCTGCGCCTCGCCGTGCAGCAGCGTGGCGGCCAGCCCCTCGCGCAGCCGCTCGCGGTCCGCAAGGCCGAGCGCCTCCATCGCCAGCGCGGCGTCCACGGTCTCTCCCGTGCCGATCCGTACACCGTGCGAGCGAAGCGCACCGACGAGACCCGTCAGCCGCTCCGCGACCCCCGCCTCCGTCGCCGGGGAGTTCACACGGCGTCCAGGTCGAGCTTGGCCGCCGCCTTGAGGACGTCGCCCTGGTGCTTGAGCAGAACGCCTAGGCTGTCGCGTACGACGGTCTCGTCGAGGGTCTCGGCCCCGAGCGCCAGCAGGGTGCGCGCCCAGTCGATGGTCTCGGCCACCGACGGGGCCTTTCGCAGATCCATCTCGCGCAGCGCTCCGACCACGCGTACCACGGACTCGGTCAACGCTTCGGCGAGGTCCGGCACCTTCAGCCGGACGATGCGCCGTTCCAACTCCTCATCGGGGAAACCGATATGGAGGAAGAGGCAGCGGCGGCGCAGCGCTTCCGACAGCTCACGGGTCGCGTTCGACGTGAGTACGACGAAGGGGCGGCTGGTCGCGGTGACCGTACCCAGTTCTGGGACGGTGATCTGGAAATCGCTGAGCACTTCGAGCAGCAGACCCTCCACCTCGACGTCGGCCTTGTCGGTCTCGTCGATCAGCAGCACCTTCGGGTCGTCGCCTCGGATGGCGGTCAGCAGCGGACGCGCCAGCAGGAACTCCTCACTGAAGATGTCCGTGCGCGTCTCGTCCCACGTCTCGTCACGGCCCGCGCTGATGCGCAGCAGTTGTTTGGCGTGGTTCCACTCGTACAACGCACGTGATTCGTCGACGCCTTCGTAGCACTGCAGCCGGACCAGTCGGGCCCCGGCGACCTGGGCGACGGCCTTGGCGAGCTCCGTCTTGCCGACTCCGGCGGGGCCCTCCACCAGGAGCGGCTTGCCGAGCCGGTCGGCCAGGAAGACCGTCGTGGCGACCGCGGGCGACGCCAGATACCCGGTCTCGGCGAGGCGCATGGAGACATCATCGACGGAGGAGAACAACACCCGGGCCTCCAGCTCAGCGCGGCGGAAATATGATGCGCGACTATCTAAGCGCTTGCTCACGCCTCCTGTCACGTGTGACGGAGCCCACGCGACGCCGGGTAGACCTCGGCGTGCGTCGCCGTTCCGCGGCGCGGTAGGCAGTTTGTGGGGCCGGCCTTGCCGGTCGGGTGGCGCAGGCGGCAGCGGACCTCGCGCATGGTTGGCGGTGGGGCGCCGAGCAGTGCGAGTTGGCGTGCGAGTCAGGTCGTCCGTGCTCCGTCGGGGTTTGGGCGGCGGCCTACGGGGGGTGGCCCGGTGAACTCGCCGCACAGGACGCCACGACGCGAGAGTTGTTGTGGCGCCAGGGCTCCGACAGCACCTTTGTCGGCGCGTCCAACACGCCCGCTGTAGCGTCATACCCCGAGGCACCACAGTCCTCGGCGACACCGCGTACGACCGTGTCAAGTCGGTCAGGGCCTGTCCGGCGGATCTTTCCTGCGCGCGCCGCCGGGCATCCTGCCGGGGCGCGGCTTGATGTGTGGAAGAGTCAGACGCCGTTGCGCGCGGACAAGGGCTACAGCAACCGCCGGACCCGCCGATACCTGCGCAAGCGCGGGATCCGGCACGTCATCCCGGAGAAGGCCGATCAGGCCGCCAACCGCGTCCGGCGCGACAGGGCCTGCGGTCGGCCGCCCGGTTTCGACAAGGACACGAGCCCGCCGGGACCGGTTACGCTCTGGTGGACCGCCCGCCCGGTGGGTATCAGATGCCGTCTCAGCAGCACATGTCGAGGGCATCGAGGCGACTCAATTTGCGGCACGCAGGAGAGTGCTCGGGCGCAGTCGACGTGCGGCGTTTGCCGACCAAGGTGGCACGTCCGCACTACGGCCCGGCGCTTACCTGCCAGGTCATCGACCCCGACTCATCCGCATGTCACGATCGTCGGCGTACGGAGCTCGACCGACCGGAAGGACGCCATGCCCGCCTACGCCATAGCTCACCTGCAGGAAGCCGCCCCGCACCCGGAGATCGCCGAGTACATCGAGCACATCACCGCCACCTTCGAGCCGTACGGCGGCCGCTTCCTCGTGCACGCCGCACAACACGAGGTAAAGGAGGGCAGCTGGCCCGGGCACGTCGTGGTGATCAGCTTCCCCGGGATCGCCGAGGCACGGGCCTGGTGGGACTCACCCGCATATCAGGAAATCGCACCCTTGCGCTCACGGCACATCGAGGGCGACATCATCCTGGTCCCAGGCGTCCCCGAGGACTACGACCCGGCTACCACCGCGAAGACGATGCGGGAGACCCTACCTGCCCAGTAGGCCTCGGCACCGGGCCGGTCCCCCGGCAGCGCACACAGTCGCTGCCCCGCACGGGCAGAGGAGCCAGAGTGCCTCTCGGGAACGGGGTGGGTGCCGGTGGGGTGTTCAGGCTGGCAGCTCGTTTCCTGCCTGGCAGGCAAGGTGGTTGAGGACACGCTGTAGCGGAGCGCGTCATCGACCCCTCCGACGCCATGGCGGTGAAGGCAGTGCCACTGGCAAGCGGTCCGGTGCCCGCACGGCAGGGAGCGGGCGAGTTGCGTGCACAGCCACTGTCAACACGCCCTGTACGAACGACCCTTGGGCTCCTGACGGGTCAAGTCCGGCTTTGGGCACCCTCGATCCCTCGGCAACCGAAGAGGCTGTTCGCGCTGGACATTCGCCGAGCAGGTCGGCGGCCTGACCGGACGGCGGCCGGACGATTGCCCAACTCCACCGTTGCCTACCCGCAGCCGGCCAGTCGGGGGGGTCCCTGCGTACGTCAGCCTGTCGTCCATGGCAGGACGACTCCCCCAGCTACCGGCAGCGGGCCGGCAGGTGGTTGGCGTCCCTCAGCTATCTACCGGGTATGACGCCTGGAAGGCCAGCCGCCGGTCCGCACCTTCGCCGATGGACCCGAGTAGGTCGTCGAACGCCAGGAACTCTTCCCAGGCTGCCCGGCCGCTCGCCTCGGCGAGTCGCGTGACCACGAGATTCTCCAGGTCGGGGACACGCTTGTTCTTCCAGATCTTGTCGGCCGTGCTCACCAGCAGGTCTTCGATCTCGATGTCCGGCCCGGTCCACGCCGCATGGGTCCCCGCGAAGCGGGCCAGCTCCGCGCTGATGCCCCTGGCCAGCAGCAGTCGCCGTCCGGCCTCTTCGTGCGCGGAACCGGGCCCGGTCAACTCCGCGACGTGCACTGTCTTTCCTATGTCATGTATGGCAGCTCCGAAGAGCACAGCTTCGCGATCGAAGTGCAGAGCTGGGTGTCGCTGCGCCATCCAGTCGACGACTCGGTACGCGACATCGTGGACGGCCCGCAAGTGGGCCGCCAGGCGCGGCGGGGCGTCAAGGGTCACCAGAAGCTCCGCCGCTTGAACCGGCAGTAGGCGCAGAGGTGGATCTGCGGTGTCGTGGAGGGCCTGTAACAGGAAGGTCTGGGGTGTCACGGTGCCAGGGTAGTGAGGCGCCTGGAATGGGGGCCGTTCGCCGGACGGCCGGCCCTTCGGACTGCCGTTCCTGTCGTGCTGCGGCAAGAGGTGGCGCTTCGAGCAGTCGTCGTCGTGCTCGGCGAACCGGGCAACGGTTCCCATGTCATCCGCCGATCGGTTGCGGGTGGAGCAGTGGCAGGGCGATGTCGTCGTTGCGGGGATCGGTGAGTTGGCCGTGGTGGATGAGGGTGTCCATGGGCTGGCGTTGGCAGGGGCCCGCACGGCAGGTCGAGGACTTCGGTGTGTACGTCGGGCGTGCGCAGGAGCGGGGGCGGGTGGCCTGCCGTGGCCAGGTGGGCACGCTGGTGTGCGAGGTCGAGGTGGGCGTAGAGGCAGCTTGTGAACAGGCCGGGGTCGAGGTCGGTGAGCAGGCGGTTGGCGCGGGCGATCTTCGCCGGAGTCGAATAACGTGATCGTATGAACACACGCAGGGGACGGTCACTCACCCCCGGAAGATGTTCACCGCCCGTGCGACCACCAGGGCCAGGGTGAGCAACGAGATCGATGCCTGCAGCGCCATCAGCAGTTTCGCCCAGCGGGACATGGGCATGGTGTCTGTGGGGCTGAAGGCTGTCGCATTGGTGAAGGACACGTACAGGTAGTCGGCGAATGCCGGTTCCCAGTCCGCTTGCGTCAACTCCTTGCTCTGCATCTGGGGGAAGAGGAAGTCCGGGTAGTCGTGGCTGCCCTCGGCGCGGGCCGCCGGTCCGCCCCTGTCCCACTCCCAGTACCAGAGAGCGAAGACGATGACGTTGGTCAGCCAGATACCCGCCCCCGTCATCAACAGTGCCCCGGCATCGCTGCCCTCGGTCCCGCGCACCAGGCCACGGATCAGCAGCACCGCCGACCAGCCATTGGCCAGGCTGACCATGGCAGCGAGCGTCAGGCCGCCCCCGCGCAGCAACGAGATCGTCCGTCTCGTACGGATTCTGGAAGCCGGGACGAGCACAACCAACAGAAGCAGCTCCAGCGTGGGCAGCAGCCATTCCGGCCGGAAGACCAGCCGCTCCGGGAGCAGGAGCTGGAGGGCGACTGCGGCAAGCACCGCAACCGTGACGGCCCATCGCGACTCACCAGGGGTGGGCCGACGCCAGGCCGGCTCAGCCGGCCTCTCCTGAGCGGCGGTGAGCAGTTCCTCCAACCGGCCAAGTCGTTCATGCAGGGTCCTGAACTCTTCGTTCACGGACCCAGTGTGCCGTCAGGCGACGCAGAGGTCGGAGCCGGGCTGCCGAACGCAAGGGCAGGGTTTGTGGCGACGGTGCCTACGCGGCCACACAGCGTACGGCCGGGACCGCCGCCCCGCGACTGCCGCCCGGTACACGTCTGCCTGACATGGTGTCGGCGAGTCCGGCGTCCGTCCGTGGGCGTACGGGATGGCACCGGGTGAAGGGTGTGAGGAGCTGATACATCATCAGGGTCGTGGCGGCTCCCCCGCCTTCGAAGCGGCCCGGGAACAGTCCGCCCTGGCCCCAGCCCCCAAATCGGCCACTGATCAGCGCGCTGGTCGAGATCGAGCTACTGACCGCGGCCGCCGCACTGGCGCCCGGCGCCGGGCTGCGCCTGACCCGGCTCGCGGACGGCCTGGCGACCGGCCGCCGGCACAAACGCCACGCCGAGCTCTCCCGCTCGACCAGCGATGACCAGCGATGACCAGCGATGACCAGCGATGACCAGCTAGAAAGAGACGTCGAAATAGTCGATGTCGCGGAGTTCTACTTCGAGGTTGTCAGCGCGGCGTCCGCCGTCCTTGAAGTAGATTTCCTGGAGCCCTTCGGCAACGATTGACCGCATCTGCTGGTCGGTGGCCCCCTGCTGCTGTGCGTCGAACAGGCGCCGCGCGTACTCCGGCGGAAGGTGCACGGTCAACCGCCGCATGCGCGGATCGTCGGTGGTGCCGATGGGCGCGGTGTAGCCGAACCGGGCGCGCGTCTCGACCGTGATGCCGGTGGCGGTGGCGGCCTGTTTGCGGGCCCGTCGGCGCACCTGCGGCTGCCAGCGGATCCGTACGGCGGCGTCGATCCGGTCGGCGATCGCCTTCGGCGGATGTTTCCGCTCGCCCGTCCGGTAGCGCTCCACCGACCGCTGGCTGACCCCGATCTCCTGGGCGACGGCCCTCGTCGTCTTGAGCTGCCTCATCAAGTAGTTGATCTGCCCTTTGAGAGTCTTGGGCGGCTCCCTGGTGAACGCCTCCTGACCGGCCCGGTCCAAGGCGTCGTCGATATCGCCCACGGGTCACTCTCCTTCGTCCAGGACCGCGTCGCCGCCCTTGATGTGGCGGGCAGGGTTGTAGCCCTGCTCCATCAGGTCCACGGCCCACGCCATCTCCTGGACCCCTTCGAGCTTGGCCAGGCCCGGGCCGACGCCGAGGCGGAACGTGCCGGGCAGGACGTGGCCCTCGTCGGTGAGGGGGAGGAAGTCCAGCGGGGAGGGGCCCTTGCTGGGGTATACGACGCAGTCCGACAGCACCGCGAGCGGGTACAGGCCCGCCGCCTTGGCTGTGTTGAGCATCTTGCGGTGCATGTTGATGCGGGCCTTGGAGATGACCGCTGCCCGGATGTCCGGCCGCCAGGTCGCACGTACGAGGGCCGGCCAACGGTCGCCGTCGCGGTAGTGCCGTCCCTGCGGCCGCTCCCGCAGCTTGCCCACACCGCCCTTCAGGGTGGCCTTGATCGCCGACAGCACACACGCCAGAGGCGGGTCGACCTGCTTGTGGTGCTCCATCGCCTCAAGGAAGGCACGCTCGTCGACGTCCTTACCGGTCGGCACTCCGAGGTCGGCCATGGTCGTCACGTAGGCGTTCTTGAGGCGGTCGTGCCACGGGTCCAGGTACGGGCCGGTCTCGTCCCGGACGAACGCCTCCATCGGGTGGACGTCATAGCCGAGTTCGACGGCGTAGGCCACGCTGTTGGTCTGGTACCAGGCCGGGCCGGTCGGGCGCTCGCCGGTGGGCGTGAACGGCGACGGCAGACGCGGGTCGATCTCCACGTGGGAGAGATCCACGAACCAGGAGCCAGGCACCTTCTTGTCGAACACCGGCCGTTGGACGCGGCGCGGCCTGCCCAGGCCGACGGCCAGACGCGCGGCAGCGGCGAGGAAGGCAGTGTTGATGTCGATGCCCACGGCGTAGGGCAGCAGGCACTCCTCGTCCGTGAGCAACTTCGGGTCGCGCACCCACTGGTAGGCCTCCTCATCCAGGAACCCGCCCGTCCAGCCCTGCGCAACCGGGTGTTCCTGAGGTGCCTCCGGCGGGGCCGGGTCGACGGGGATGGTGCCGAGAGAGCCAGGGTTGTGGCCGGAGACCCACTCGCCGGTCGAGGTGTCCTTCACGGCGCGAGTAGGCGGGCGCATCGCGGTCATCAGCTCCAGCCCCGTCACCGCAGTGGACCCGCGCGGGGTCAGGACGCGGGTGGCGTACACGCCCAGGACGCGGGCGAGTTCCGGCGCCGGCAGTTCGCCGGCGTCGCCCCACGCGCGGGTGTCCAGCGCGTCCCACGGCAGCACGGCGAGCTGCACACACTGCCGCTCATTGCCCTTCGCCGGGCGGTAGATCCGGGCCCACGGGCCGAACCCACGCTGCGTCAGCTTCCACTTCGCACTGGCGATCTCCCTGACAACCGGATGGTCCTCCGGCAGCCGCAAGCCTCGGCGGTCCTCCAGACGGGCCGGGAGTCCGAACCGAGCGGTCGCGGACTCGGTCAGCGCAATCAGCGGGTCGGCGTCCTTGCCATTGCGGTGCAGCCGCGCCGCGCCGATCCCCGACTCGCGCAGCGTCCACTCCACCAACTGCGGGATCGTCGTGGCCGGGCACTCCAGAACGATCCCGCCCGCGCAGTAGGCGGCGCCATTCCCGTCCAGCACCGCCAACGGGCCGTGCGGGAAGCGCGGGTCGACGGCCGGCCTCACGGCCGCCTTCGTCGCCGTACGGCGTGCCGTCGACCGAGTTGCGGAACCAGGGTGCGGTGTGGCTGCCTGAGCGGCTTGAGCAGGGTTGGCCGAGGGAGCGGTGGGAGTGGTCGGGGCCGGCGGCTCCGACTGCCGGGCCGGGCCAGTGAACGTGTCGGGCCCGGACTCGGGCTCGGAGTCGGTGGGCACAGAGTCGGTGGTCACAGAGTCGGCGGACTCGGAGTCTGCCGGCTGGGGGTACTTCGCCGCCCAGCCTTCCAGCAGCCGCTGGTACGCCTGGCGGCGCGGCGGCCGGGGCTCCGACCGGCCGTTCTCCCAGTTCTTCACGGTCTGCGTCGTCGTCCGCAGCACCTGGGCCAGCCGAGCCTGCGTGACACCGGCCGCCTCACGCAGCCGGGCCCGCTCGGCGGGCAGCGGCAGCTCCGGCTCGCCCGCCAGCAGCGAGTCCACGGCCGCGAAAAGCTCGTCCTGAGTGGGCATGCGCTACCTCCACCCCGGACACTAGCAGTATTTATCCGTGGATTAAGCCATGGATTTAACCTACTGGGTGCTGTGTGAGGGCCGGCTGTGGCGCCGACCTGAGATTGATTCCCCATCGTCGTTGTCATGCAGCAGTTGCGCGCGGGGAAGGCGCGGTGCCGGCAAGGTTCTCTGCTGAACGCACGTTCCATCCCTATGAGTGGCCGTGTCGTCGCGAGGCACTGGGCGGCCGACCAGTCAAAGCCGCAGGACTGAGCAGAGGCGGGAATGGATGCCGGTGGTCGCGGCTCACCCGAAGCGAATCCCGCGACGGCTCGGCCGAACGCCGGAACCAGAGCAGGCCGGGCGCGCCGTCAGTCGCCGGTCCCCGGCCGGTCGACGCGGTACAGATAGTGGGTCCAGTCATCGACCGGGTTGTCCGGCTCCAGGTTTCCGACCCCGACCCGGCGCAGCCCGGCCCTCTCCAACGCCCTCCACGAAGCGCGGTTGGCTGCCACCACCGGGACGAGAATGCACGGGGCGGCCGGGTGCTCGGCCCAGGTTCGCTCGATGACTGAGCGGATCATCGCCGTCCCGATGCCCTGGCCGATCTGCTGGGGATCGCCTATCAGGTAGTCGATGGTCATCGCACCGTCAGGCACAGGGACGATGGCCGCCAGCTCCGCCAGGTACTCAGGGTAGTCGTGCAGGCGTGAACGCTGTATCAGGCCGACCGGGCGGCCGTCGAGGAATGCGAGGAGATCCTCCGAGGGCTCCTCCCCTCGGGCGGCGGGGCCGAAGTCGCGCGCCACCGCTTCCGCTGTGGTCTCGTGATTCCACCAGCGCTTCACATGGGGCTGCTGCAGCCACCTCCGCAGCAGCGGGAAGTCCTGCTCCTCCATCCGACGCCAAATAATCACCACAAGACTGCCCCCCGGACTTCTCCGCCGCGCCTCCATGCGCTCCCCCGGAGACTACGCGCGGCGCGGGCCGACCCCAAGGACCCCGCCAACGGCGCGGACATCCTGACGGATGGAGTCAGAAAGGATGCCGATGGCACCGGGGCCAATCCGTGGAGCTTTCTGGATCCAGTCCCGGAGTAAGTGGCCGCGGCGATGGCGAAGCATGTCCATGAAGTCCGGGGCGGGGTCGCAGGCCGTAACGAACTCCAGGCAGGCACTCCCTGCGACTTCCAGACGTAGTGAGTCTGCCGGGCCGAATGCCTCCTGTGGGCGGGGCCGACGTGAGGACGGCACCCAGCCACGTGGCCGTCCGGAGTGTTCTGTGAGACTGCGCGGATGGAAATCCATCTGCCCCACATCGTCATGGACTGCGCAGACCCGGAGCGACTCGCGGCCTTCTGGTCGGACCTTGTCGGCGTCCCGATCAAGACGAGATGGAGGCAGTACGTCATCTTGGAGCCCACCGAAGACGGCGCACCGGCACTTGCATTCCAGCGTGTCGGCGAAGCCAAGACAGGCAAGAACCGCGCGCATGTCGATCTGACCGTGGCGGATCTCGGGGCAGCGACACGGCACGCCCTGACCCTCGGCGCCCTCGTCATCGATGAATCGACCGAAGACGGTGTCACCGCTCGGGTCATGGCCGACCCAGAAGGGAACGAGTTCTGTCTCGTCCGACTCACCTCGTGATGGATCATGACGGGTGTGTAATACGCCGTCATGAACTTGCCTACCACGAGCGGGAGTTACTCGCTCCGCTGATACGCCGGGCTACTACCGGACGGCCTCGTCTCCAGGACCGGAAGATCATCAATGGCGTGGTCCATAAGATCCGCACCGGGCTCTCCTGGCGCGACCTTCCGGCCCGTTACGGGCCGTGGAAGACGGTGTACACCCGCTTCCGCCGCCAGGCCCTGGACGGTGTGTTCACCCGTGCCCTGCAGCAGATCCGGGCCAACGCCACAAGAGCGTCTGCGCACGCCCTTCCCTGAAACGCATCCGCGCGCCCCGCGCCGGTCTCGGTCGACCGTGCCACCGCCCTGATCACGACATTGCGACATACCCTCAACGCAACACCGTAGAACGCTGCTTCAACCGGCCCAAGGGTTTCCGGGCATCGCGACGAGATACGAGAAGACCGCCATCTCCTACGAAGCAGCGGTCGCACTCGCGTCCTTCCTGCTCTGGGCAAGATCCGTTTGATATCACCAACACATCGAGCAACTGCGGGATGCGGTCGCGCCGCTTCTGGATTGAGAGATCACCGGAACCCGGCACCTTGCCGGGTTCCGGTGATACTGAAATTCTTCGACATTCCTACGGCCGGTCGGCCGAGGATCAATCCGGCCGCGGGGCGGGGGTGGTCACGCTGTCGCCGGTCGTGGCAGTGGCGTTTTTTGTGCAGGGCGCCGCTGGTTATGCGGTCGGGGTGTCGAAGTAGTGGCCTTTGTCGAGGTCGTCGATGAGCCCGGGCAGGGTCGGCTGCCATCCCATCAGTTCGCGGGTCAGTGCGCTCGAGGCCGGGCCGTCGATCGCGAGGAAGCCGGCCAGCCAGTTGAAGTGCTCGCCTGAGCCCTCGGGCGGGATGGCGACCACGGGGAGGTCGAGATGCCGTCCGATCACCTCGGCGATGGCACGGATCGGCACCCCCTCGTCGGCGACCGCGTGCAGTACCGATCCCGCCGAGGCCTTCTCGAGCGCCAGGCGGAAGAGGTGCGCTGCGTCGAGCCGGTGCACGGCGGGCCAGCGGTTCGTCCCGTCGCCGATGTAGCCGGAGGCGCCGTTGGCGCGGGCGATGCTCACCAGCGTCGCCATGAAGCCGTTGTCTCCTTCGCCGTGCACCGTCGGGGGGAGTCGCACCACGGACGAGCGGACGTCGCGGGAAGCGAGGGAGAGCGTCAGATGCGCTGTGGCGAGCCGAGTCCGAGGTCCGGCGTTCAGATGCGCCATACCCTGGCCGGGACGAGCGTCCTCTTCGGTGCCCACACGCCCCGGTGCGATCCCGAGTATCCCGGAGGCGATGACGAACGGCCGGCCGGAGCCCGCGAGCGCCTCGCCGATCGTCTCGACGGCGCGGCGATCCGCATCCGCAGCGCCCTGAAAGTCGCCCGAGAATGCCCTGTCGTGCTTGAAGGCGAGGTGGATCACGCCATCCGACTCCGCAGCCGCGCTGCGCAGGCTGTCGAGATCATCAAGCGTGCCGGGATACACCTCGGCCCCGGCCGCGGTGAGGGCGGCGGCCGAGGCCTCCGAGCGGGCGAGCCCGACGACTTGATGGCCTGCGCCAATGAGTTCGGGAACGACGGCGGAGCCTATCCAGCCGGACGCGCCCGTCACGAATACGCGCATGAGAAATCCTCCGGGTGAGTCGACCGTCCTGCCGCACGGCGTGCTGCGGGAACAGATCGATGTCAGTCACTGCCATCGACCGTAGCAGGTGATGTCATCCGCTGTCATCACTTCGGATCGGCAGCAGGAGTCGGCCGGGGGCCGAACGCGTGGCCCGTTTTGAGCGGGCGGGCTGACTGTGCGCATGTTCTTCCGGCACTTCGCCGGCAGGCGCGAGGCGCTGTTCGTGGGCGCCAATTCACTGCAGCGGCTCGCGTCCCGACAGGAACCGCCCGCCTCGGGCCCGTTCCACCGGGCCGGGGTGAGGGGGATCCGCACATCGGGTCTGCGCATATTCGTTCGGGGCAGGCTGCGGTCATGGGGCCCATACGAAAGAGTGGTGCGAGGCGGACGGTGGCGGTTGCGGCCTGCGGTGCGGTGACAATGGCCCTCGCGGCTTGCGGCAGTTCGGACCACAAATGCGGCGCCGCGATGGGCGGCCGGCCACATCACGCGTCGGCGCCGAGAGCGGCCCTGCACCGGATACCCGGAATCGGCGACGGCTGTGGCGACAGGTGCCGGCCGATGTCGGCCGACTCCCTCCAGGTGGTCGCCGACCACGGTGCGGGCAAGGAGCTCACCCGACTCGACCGTTGCGCTCTTCACCAAGCACGACTCCGCCTGCAAGCGGATACGTTCCTGGGCGGCGCACAACGGGAGGAAAGGCTGGATGACGGACCATCACGAGGGCGACCAGTGCAGCCCGATGGGAGTGTTCACGCTGAGCGACGCGGGCGGCGTGCTCGACTCCCCCGGAGTCAATGCCCTACACGAAATCCGCATCGTTCGAGGCCCCCCGCAGCTGAAGCAAAGCGTATTGGCACGATTTCGACTACGTCATCGCCATCGATGACAACCGCGTCAGGGGCACTGCGCCCAATGACCCGACACAAGGGGCAGTCGAAGGGCGGCAGTATCTGACGCCACATGGACCACGGCAGCGGCACCTCGGCGTGCGTGCCCCTGTCCAAGAAGGCGATGGAGTACCTGCTGCGCACGCTCGACCCCAAACAGCATCCGGTCGCGGTGATGGGAGACACGGCGGAGTTGAGAATCTGACGGCAGGAAGGCTGGTTCTCCCCCGGTGCCGGCGAAGGGCCGGACGGGTGGTTTTCGTAGGCCGGTTCGGTCGTGAGCGGGTGCCCCGGGCGGGGTTTCAAGTCCCCTACCGGACATGCGGAATGAGCGACGCCCCGACCGCGGGACGGCGGCCTCAGGGGTGTTGTGAGCCTGTGTGGGGCATATCTCGTCACGGCGACAAATCCCCACGTCAGCGCCCCGGAACTGCCGTTTCCGGGTACTGGTGGACGTCCCTTCGGATGGCTGCTGGCCGGGACCGCGGCTAGCGTCGTACTAAAATTTCCCGCTTGTTTGGAGCTGGACCGGAAGATCCCCAGGCATCCCTGCGGCCCACCAGCGCCCCGGAACACTCCGGGAACGACACGTGAGGACCCGATGGCAGCCCTCCAGCAAGGCCCTGCACTCGCGCTGTCCGAGGTGGAGATGCGCGCCGCCTTCGGCGACGGCGCGCGTTTCTTTGCCGCCCCCGCCGCCTCGCCGCGGACGCTCGTGGACATCCTCGACGCCTCGGTGCGCGACTACCCCGACGAGCCGGCCCTTGACGACGGCCGCCGTTGTCTGACCTACCGCGCCCTGGCCGTCGAGGTCGAGGCCCTCAGGCGGCGCCTGGCGGACGCCGGCGTGGGGCTCGGCGACCGGGTCGGGGTGCGTGTCCCGTCCGGCACCAACGACCTGTACGTGGCGATCCTGGCCGTACTCGCCGCGGGTGGCGCCTACGTCCCGGTGGACGCCGAGGACCCGGACGAGCGGGCCGAGCTGGTGTTCGGGGAGGCACAGGTGCGCGCCGTGATCGGCGCTGAGCACCAGATCACCGTCCACGGCACCTCCGGCTCCCCCGCCGGCCGCCCCGGCGTCGTGGACGATGCCTGGATCATCTTCACCTCCGGCTCCACCGGCAGGCCCAAGGGCGTCGCCGTCAGCCATCGCAGCGCCGCCGCGTTCGTGGATGCCGAGGCGGAGCTGTTCCTGACGGAGGAGCCGATCGGGCCCGGCGACCGGGTCATGGCGGGCCTGTCCGTCGCCTTCGACGCCTCCTGCGAGGAGATGTGGCTGGCCTGGCGGTACGGGGCCTGCCTGGTGCCGGTACCGCGCGCGCAGGTGCGCAGCGGCGCCGACCTCGGCCCCTGGCTGGTCGACCAGGAGATCACCGTCGTGTCGACCGTACCGACCCTGGCCGCGCTGTGGGAGCCCGAGACCCTCAACGACGTCCGCCTGCTGATCTTCGGCGGCGAGGCCTGCCCGCCCGAGCTGGCTCAGCGGCTGGTCACCGAGGGGCGCGAGGTCTGGAACACATACGGGCCGACCGAGGCGACCGTGGTGGCCTGTGCCGCGCTGCTCACCGGCGAGGAGCCGATCCGGATCGGGCTGCCCCTGAATGGCTGGGAGCTGGCCGTCGTGGACGACGCGGGGCAGCCGGTGGCGATGGGCGACAGCGGGCAGCTGGTGATCGGCGGGGTCGGGCTCGCCCGCTATCTGGATGCCGAGAAGGACGCGGAGAAGTACGCGCCCCTGGAGTCTCTCGGCTGGGAGCGCGCCTACCGCAGCGGGGACCTCGTGCGGGCCGATCCCGAGGGGCTGATCTTCCTCGGTCGCGCGGACGAGCAGATCAAGCTCGGCGGACGGCGGATCGAACTCGGTGAGGTGGATGCCGCCCTGCAGGCCCTGCCCGGGGTGGCCGGTGCCGCCGCCGCCGTACGGACCGCGCGCAGCGGAAATCAGCTCCTGGTCGGGTACGTCGTCACCCAGGAGGGGTGGGACCACACGGCGGCCGTCGAGAAGCTGCGTGCCGAGCTTCCCGCCGCCCTGGTCCCGCTGCTCGCGCCGGTCGACGACCTGCCGACCCGCACGTCCGGCAAGGTCGACCGGAACGCGCTGCCCTGGCCCCTGGAAGGCCTTGAGGGGCCCGCCGCCCAGCTCTACGGCACTGAGGCGTGGCTCGCCGAGCAGTGGACCGAGGTCCTCGGCATCCCGGTGGCCGACGCATCCGACGACTTCTTCGCGATCGGCGGCAGCAGCCTGGCCGCCGCCCAGCTCACCACCCGGCTGCGCACCCGTTATCCGAGCGCGGCCGTACTCGACATCTACCAGCAGCCCACGCTGCGCAAGCTGGCCCGCCATCTGGAGGAGTCGGCCCAGGGCGACGGGGCGCAGCGGGTGATCGCGCCGGTTCCGGCGCGGGCCAGGGCGCTGCAGCTCCTTGTGCTGATCCCTCTGTTCACGGTGCTCGGGCTGCGCTGGACGGTGGCGCTGGCCGTGCTCGGGAACGTACTGCACTGGTTCGGTCCCTATCCGTGGGCGCCGACGACCTCCTGGTGGGCCGTGGCGGCCGGAGCGGTGCTGTTCTTCAGTCCGCCGGGGCGGCTCGCGATCGCCGCGGGCGGGGCACGGCTGCTGCTGCGGGGCGTCACACCCGGCCGGTACGCGCGCGGCGGCAGCGTGCACCTGAGGCTGTGGACCGCGGAACGGCTCGCCGAGTTCAGCGGGGCGACCACGCTGACCGGCTCGTGGCTGGAGCGGTATGCGCGGGCGCTGGGCGCCAAGATCGGACCGGACGTGGACCTGCACTCGCTGCCGCCGGTGACCGGCATGCTGAGGCTGGGCCGGGGCGCGGCCGTCGAGTCCGAGGTGGACCTGGCGGGCTACTGGCTGGACGGCGACCGGCTGGAGATCGGCACGGTCAAGGTCGGGGCGCACGCCGTGGTCGGGACGCGCAGCATGCTCTTCCCCGGCGCGCGGGTCGGCAAGCGGGCCGAGGTGGCGCCCGGATCGGCCGTCGCCGGGCAGATCCCGACCGGTCAGCGCTGGGCGGGCGCGCCCGCCGTCAAGCTCGGGAAGGCGAAGCGCAACTGGCCCAAGGAGCGGCCGCAGCGCGGCACGTGGTGGCGGGCGATGTACGGCGCAACCGGCGTTGCACTGACTGCACTGCCCGTACCGGCCGGTGTGGCCGCGCTCCTGGTGGCGCATGTGTTCGTCGACCCGGCCGCCGGTCTCGGCGCGGCCCTGCAGGGTGCCGCCGTGGCGCTGGTTCCCTCGACGCTCGCGTTCGGGCTCACATACGCGCTGATGCTCCTGATCGCCGTACGTCTGATGAGTCTCGGCCTGCGCGAGGGCACGCACCCCACGCACAGCCGGATCGGCTGGCAGGCCTGGACGGTCACCCAGCTGATGGACCGCTCGCGCCAGACCCTGTTCCCGCTGTACGCCGGGCTGATCACTCCGGTGTGGCTGCGGCTGCTCGGAATGCGGATCGGGCGGGGCGCCGAGGTGTCGACCGTCCTGGCGCTGCCGAGCCTGACCACGGTCGGCGACGGGGCGTTCCTGGCGGACGACACACTGACCGCGCCGTACGAGCTGGGCGGCGGCTGGGTGCGGATCGGGCGCGCGGAGATCGGGCGGCGCGCGTTCCTCGGGAACTCCGGGATGACCGCCCCGGGCCGCAGCGTGCCGGACGGCGGGCTGGTCGGTGTGCTGTCGGCGACGCCGAAGAAGGCGAAGAAGGGCAGCTCGTACCTTGGGCTGCCGCCGGTGAAGCTGCCGCGCTCGGTGTCCGAAAGCGATCAGAGCCGTACGTACGACCCGCCGGCCCGGCTTCTGTGGGCGCGCGCCCTGGTGGAACTGTGCCGGATCGTTCCCGTGTTCTGCTCGGCAGGGCTCGCCGTGCTGACGGCCGGGGCGCTCAGTGCTCTGGGCGGCTGGGCATGGCTGCTGTGCGGGGTGGTGCTCCTGGGCGCCGGTCTGGCCGCCTGTGCCGTGTCCGTCGTGGCGAAGTGGCTGCTCGTGGGCAGGCACCGGGCCGGGGAGCACCCCTTGTGGAGCTCGTTCGTGTGGCGCAACGAGCTGGCGGACACGTTCGTCGAGGTCGTGGCCGTGCCCTGGCTGGCCGGGGCGGTGCCGGGCACGCCGCTGATGACGCTGTGGCTGCGCGGGCTCGGCGCCCGCATCGGCCGGGGCGTGTGGGTGGAGAGCTACTGGCTGCCGGAGACGGACCTGGTGACGCTGGAGGACGGGGCCACGGTCAACCGGGGCTGTGTACTGCAGACCCACCTCTTCCACGACCGGATCTTGCGGACGGATACTGTGGTCCTCCGTGAGGGCGCGACACTGGGCCCTGGCGGAATCGTCCTGCCCGGCAGCACGGTCGGTGCCCGCACGACGCTGGGTCCCGCCTCGCTCGTGATGGCAGCGGAGTCGGTTCCCGATGACACCCGCTGGCTGGGCAACCCGATCGAGGCATGGCGTCCCCGGAAGTGAGCGGCGTGACTCGTTCCGGGTCGGAGGACGGGGCACCGGCACGATGTACGAGCACAGCGCAGGGAGCAGACGCAGCAGTGAGCCCTCAGCAGAAGGCGGCAGCAGACCCGTACTTCCCCGACAACGGTGATCCCCGCTACCGGGTGCACCGCTACGAGCTCACGCTGGACTACCGCCCGGGCCCCAACCGGCTCGCCGGAACGGCCCGGCTCAACGCCATAGCCGGTCCGGCCCCGCTCACCGAGTTCCAGCTGAACCTGGCCGACTTCCGGATCGGCCGGGTCCGAGTCGACGGCCGCGCGCCGCACTACACCCACCGCGGCGGCCGGTTGCGCATCCGTCCGCCGAAGCCGATCCGGGCGGGTGCGCCGTTCACCGTCGAGGTGCACTGGTCCGGCAATCCCAAGCCGGTCAACAGCCCCTGGGGCGGCATCGGCTGGGAGGAGCTCGAGGACGGGGCGCTGGTGGCCAGTCAGCCGGTCGGGGCACCCTCGTGGTACCCCTGCAACGACCGCCCGGCGGACAAGGCCTCGTACCAGATCTCGATCACGACGCCGTCGGCGTACTCGGTGGTGGCGGGCGGGCGCCTGCTGACCCGTACCACCAAGGCGTCGACGACCACGTGGGTGTACGAGCAGCCGGCACCGACCTCCAGCTATCTCGTCGGGCTGTCGATCGGCAGGTACCAGACCGTGCTGCTCGGCGATCCTGGCGAAGACGGCGTGCCGCAGCACGGGCACATCCCGGCCCACCTGCTCCCCCAGTTCTCGAGGGACTTCGCGCGCCAGCCCGCCATGATGGAGCTGTTCCAGGAGCTGTTCGGTCCCTACCCGTTCGGCGAGTACGCGGTGGTGGTGACCGAGGAGGAGCTCGATGTCCCGGTCGAGGCGCAGGGGTTGTCGCTCTTCGGCGCCAACCACGTGGACGGGGCCCGCGGTTCGGAGCGGCTGGTGGCGCACGAGCTGGCGCACCAGTGGTTCGGCAACAGCGTGACCATCGCCGACTGGCGGAACATCTGGCTCAACGAGGGTTTCGCGAAGTACGCGGAGTGGCTCTGGTCGGAGCGCTCCGGAGGCCCCACCACCGCCCAACTGGCCGCCATCGCGCACCGCAAGCTCTCCCTGCTGCCCCAGGACCTGCGCCTGTCCGACCCCGGCCGCAAGCGCATGTTCGACGACCGCCTCTACGAACGCGGCGGCCTCGTCCTGCACGCCCTGCGCTGCGCGCTCGGCGAGAGCGCATTCCACCGTATGCTGCGCAGCTGGGCCACCCTCCACCGCGGCAAGGCCGTCACCACCCAGAGCCTCGTCACCCACACCCAACGGTTCGCCGACCGGCCCCTGGACGATCTGTTCACCGTGTGGCTGCATGAGACGGCACTGCCGCCACTGCCGGCCCTGGAGACCGTGGTACCGGTACGGCCGCCCTATCCACCCAGCAATGCGCAGTCCCGATGAGTACCCACGCCCCGACCCACACCTCGGGCGCGACCGGGTCGGGCGGGTGCGCAATCCGCTGGGCAACCTGTACTGGATCCAGACCCGCGTGGAGGACGTGAGCCCGCAGGAGATGGAACGCCGCCTCGGCGAACCGGAGTTCACCAAAGCGATGGAGTACGTCCAAAGCGCCGACTTCTTTTCGGCCCGGGCTTCTGATCTCGGCTGATGACGCACGGCTGCGCTGGTCGGGGCGTCGGCCCGCAGCACGGACCCTCAGCTGCCGTGGTGCCGAGGAGGCCGGCGCGCTCGATTGGGCAGCGCTCAGGCCTTGGGCTGGGTGAAGCGGATGCTGTTGCCGAAGGGGTCGCGAAGGCCGCAGTCGATTCCGTACGGACGATCGGTGGGCTCCTCGGTGAACTCGACGCCCCGGCCCAGCAGCGTCTCGTACGTCTTGCGGCAGTCGTCCGTGCTGAAGATGAGCGAGCCGCCCATCGCGCCCTTGGTCACCAGTTCGCGAACCTGCTGGGCCGTCTCCTCGGACATCGCCGGAGGCCCCGGCTTCTCCAGCAGGATCTGGCGGTTCGGGTGACCGGGGATGCTGACGGTCAACCAGCGCATGAAGCCCAGGTCGACGTCCGCGTTGACCTCCAGGCCGAGCTTGCCGACGTAGAAATCGAGGGCTTCGTCCTGGTCGAGGACGTATATCTGCGAGTGCGTGATGGCGTTGAACATGAGCGTCACGTTACTCGGCATGCCGGACGAAAACTTATCCAAAACTGCTCGGCCGACGGACGGTACGGACCGTGCGGACGGTCAGGCACCCGGCCGCAACCACGCCATCGTGAAGCACGTCGGTACGCCCGTGGCCGTCGCCTCCTTGCGGTACACCCTCGGAGACCGGCCGACGATGTCGCGGAACGTGCGGCTGAAGGTTCCCGGGCTTCCGAAGCCGACAGCGAAGCAGATGTCCGTCACACTGCGGTCGGTCTCCCGCAGCAGGAACATCGCACGCTCGACACGGCGGCGCTGGAGGTAGCGGTGCGGCGTTTCGCCGAACGTGGCCCGGAAGGTTCGTGTGAAGTGCGCCTGCGACACATGGGCGATCCGGGCCAGGGCGGGGACGTCCAGTGGCTGTGCGTAGGCGCGGTCCATCGCATCCCGTGCCCGAAGCATGCGGCGGTTGGTCTCTTCTGCAGCGCGGCTCACGGCGCCATGACACCACAGTTCGGATGTGTGCTGACGCTGCTGATCCCTATGTGATCTGACCGGCGGCCCACTCGGCCCATTCGCGGCGCATGGCGTTGAAGCGCAGGCCGTACTCCAGGGCGATCCGGCCGTAGACCGAGAGGTTGTCGTCGCCCCAGTCGATGGTCTCCGCCAGCCGCTGCAGTTCTTCGTATCCCTGCTCTGACATCTCGGTCAGCCCGTTCAGGTACTGGCGTGCCTGCTCGGGCTTCAGCACCCCGAGGAAGAACACGCGCAGCAGAACATCGCTGCGGGTGTTCCGCTGGGGTTTCGTCTGCGTCAGCCAGTGCCGCAGCTCGGCCAGCCCTTCGTCAGTGAGGGCGTACTCCTTGCGACCGCGTGGGCCCTCGGCCGCCACCGTGATCAGTCCGGTGCCCGCCAGTTTGGTCAGTTCTGTATAGATCTGGCTCTGCGTGGCCGGCCAGACGGTGGCCAATGAGGTCTCGAACCGCTTCAGCAGGTCGTACCCGCTGGCGGGACGCTCCGAGAGAAGGCCGAGTAGCGCGTGTCTCAGGCTCATACCCTCACTCTACATTCCAATGTTGACATGTCGCTACTGGACCTTCTACTTTTGACATGTCCAAAGGGACCCCGAAACGGAGCGATCATGTCCTACCTGCGCACGTTCCTGCCGTGGATCGTCTTCGCCGTACTCCCCTCGGGCAGCTGGCAGTGGGCCGCCCTGGCCGCACTGGCGGTCGCGGTGGCGATCATCGCCCAGCAGGTACGCGCCGGCACCGGATTCGACGCGCTGATCATCGAACTGGGCTCGGCGGTCTTCTTCGCCGTGCTGGCCGTCATCGCCTTCACCGATCCGCGCTCGGGCGTGCACGACTACTCCGCGGCCCTCTCCTCCGGCACCCTGGCGGTCATCGCCGGGGCCTCTCTGGCCATGGGCAAGCCCTTCACTCTGGGCATCGCCAAGCGCACCACTCCGCGCGAGGTCTGGGCGCTCAAGCCGTTCATCCGGACCAATGTCGTCATCACCGCCGTATGGACCGCGGCCTTCGCCCTCACCGCCGTCGTCCTCGGCCTTGTGGCACATGCCGGAAACGCCCACTCGGCCACGGCCACGCTCATCCAGATCGCCGGCTTCGCCGTACCGATGGTCTTCACCATCCGCTACGTCGCCCACGTCCAGGCCAAGGCCGGGCAGGTTGCCCGATAACCCCGCGGCCCGTCGCCGGCAACTACGCCCCGGCCACCGAAGAACTCACCGCGCACGACCTGCCGGAGACGGCCGCGCCCCCTGACCGAGCGGGCCGGCCGGCACCTGCACAACCGTCCGAACCCAGCCGACGTGACGGGAGGCCGTGCGTAGAGTATGACGGCTGGGCAACGTCTCCCGCCGCACGCCGACCGTGACCAATACCGGGGTGGGGATGTCGCGGCCGTGCCGGTGGCGCAGCCGCAGCCGCCACCCGCGCCGGCTCGGTCCCCACACCCCCGACGGTCGGAACAGACTTCATCGCTCAGGGGGTGAGACAGGGGTCGTCGAGCATCGCGTAGAGGCCGGGCCGTGGAAAAAGGCGTCAGCCACCAATGTCCCGTCTGGTGCAAGCCTCCCACCCGCCCCTCCGCGAGCGAGGCGCGACGTGGGTCAGGGCGCGGTGAACAGGGTCGGAAAGCGCGGCGCGAGCCATGGTTTGCGGCCCCAGGCGAGTACCCGGCCGCGGGCGATGGCCTGCCACGGGTTGCAGCGGCCCAGCGCCATGAGAAGGAACGTGACCGGCTCGGTGAGGATGGTGCAGTCCGGGCGGGCCGACGGTGCCGGCGCCACGTCGACCGCCCCGTCGGTGAAGGTGACGCCGAACGCCGAGCCGCCCCGGAGGCGGAGCGTGTAGCAGGCCGTCAGCCCGGCAGTGGCGGCGGCATCGGCGACGCGGGGCATGGCAGCCCGTAGGAACGGCAGGCACAACTCGACCCGAACGCGGTCGATCATGTGCGGTCGGCCCAGTGCCCGGGCGAGGTCGTAACCGTGTCCCAGCATGTGCGTCAGCAGATACGAGGCGAGAACGGACTGGTCCATGGGGCCGAGTGGCGTGACGAGAGCGCGATCCGCTGTCTTGTCCACGGCGGCCCTGGCCACCGCGTCAAGGAACACGTCTGCCTGCTTCACGATCATCTCCGCCAGCGTTTGGGCCCCTCGTTCCCCGAACACGGCGAGCGCACGCTCATTGGCCTCCGCCAGGCTCTGGGGCGTGCCGTCCCCATAAGGGCGTTCGTGTCCCACCGCAAGGTCGGCCATCAACTCGTTGGCCTGCGCCAGATGGGCCGCCGCCTCGCCGACGGTCCACTCCGACCCGGGCACGGGAAGGCTCGTGTCGGCCACCGCGTGCAGCAACGCGGCGATATCACCGGCGGTTTCGCGTATCGCCTGACCGAGCCCTTCGGGCAGGGTGCCTCCGGTGTCCTGTCGCGTGCCCGGTCCCACGTCGCTCGACTCCCCTCTGCATGCCTGTTGCGTTCTTCGCGCTGGTAGCGCGGTACCCAATCAGGCATGAGGGGCATGGGACAAGAGTCCGTACGCCGCTGTGGGATCCGCAGGTAGGCAGGTCCGCGCACCGGCTAACGGCAGCCCTCTACTCCTTGCCACCAACTCACCTGCGATTGAGGGCCGTTACCTCATGAGGCGTCGCCCCAGCCGATGCCTCGGGCCCGCCGCATCACGCGACGGGCCCGAGCTTCGTGGCCGAGGCGGGATTTGAACCCACGACCTCTGGGTTATGAGCCCAGCGAGCTACCGACCTGCTCCACTCGGCGGCCTTCACTGTAGGACGCCAAGCCCGCAGCGAGCGACAGGTTTTTGTGGGCCCGCAACCCACCTACGGTCGACCGATGACACCGGAGCGCGAGCCCATCGGTCGGCATCGCTCACCCGTCGTACGGCATCACCTTGGTCACGTTGCCGTGCGTGTCGGCCTCCAGGTAGCCGCTCTGCTGGTGGTCATTGCTCAGGTAAACCGCCATACCCGCCGGGGGGTCGAAGGTGGTGTTCGGCTGACGGACCAGCAGGTAGCGGCTCGTGGGCTTGTCGACGTTGAGCTTCTTCTCCGCCCGGGTCAGAAGAGTGGGGAGGGCGTCCCAGTTGAAGTTCTTGAGGCTGACGGGCTGGTCACCGCCGGAGAGGCTGCCGGTGATGATGCCCTTCTCGACGCCGCGGTCCGTACGGTAGGTGTAAGTGTCGTACTGGGTACGGCTGCCGGCGACCATGACCGACGCCGAGACGTAGCCCGGATAGACGGAGAACGCACCGAAGCTGTGGCGTCCCGTCTTTTTCTCGATGGCCTTGATCGCCGACCGGATGCCGCCGGGGGTGAGCAGGTCGGCAGGCTTTTCGGAGGTGCCCGAGTCGGCCGGGCTCGAGTTCGCGGCTGTGGGCCCGGATGTGTTCCGCTGCGACGCGCCCAAGGACACCGCGGCACCGTTGTGTTGGCCTCCGGGTATTCCCCAGATCAGCCCGCCGGCGAGGATCGCGCCGGCGGCGCAACACACCACCACGGTGCTCCGTGTCCGACGCGGCTGCCGTCTTGGGCGCTGAGCACTTGTGTGCGCTCCGGGCGTACCGGCGCCGACCGTTGTGCCCGCAGGTGGGAAAGGCACGGCGTCCATGGGTTCCCGGGTCGGCTGCGCCCGGCCCTTGCCGGGGTCTGTCGGCCGCGGGGCCGCAGTGGACGCGTGAGTGCCGAACCCGCTTGCCGTGGCCGGCGGCACGGGTGGTGCGAGCGGGTAGGAGGTGGGGGTCGAGGCGGTGTCGGCTTCCGCCGCGGCGGCGAGCATTCGGTCCACGGCCTCGGCGTCCGGGCGCGCCGCGGGGTCCCTGACCAGTACCTGGGTCAGCAAGGGCGTCAGGGGTCCGGCCTGGACCGGGGGCGGTACGTCGTCGTGGAGCACGGCGGCCAGCGTGGCCAGCGTCGTCCCTCTGCGCAACGGGTGGTGGCCCTCGACCGCCACGTACAGCATCATCGCCAGCGACCACAGATCCGCGTCGGGGCCGCCCGGGTTGCCCGACACGCGCTCCGGCGCCATGTAGTCGGGGGTGCCGATGATCGCGCCGGTGGCCGTCAGTGTGGAGGACCCGCGGATCGCGGCGATCCCGAAGTCGGTGAGCACGGGCCGTCCGTCGCGGCGCAGCAGGACATTGGCGGGCTTCACATCGCGATGCTGTACACCCGCGGCGTGCGCCGTGCGCAGGGCCGAGAGGACTTCGCGGCCGAGGCGGGCGGCCTCGGCGGCAGCCATCGGCCCGCGCCCGAGCCGGTCGGCCAGCGAGCCGCCCTCGACGAGTTCCATGACGATCCACGGGTAGGTGGCTTCGCCACCGTCGACAATGTGATGGATCGTCACGACGTTCGGATGTTCGACCCTGGCCAGGGCGCGCGCCTCGCGCAGGACGCGCTCCCGCAGCATCCGGGCCCCGTCCGGGTCGTACTCGGCGGGGTCGGCATCCGGCGGCCGTACCTCCTTGACGGCCACGCTCCGCTGCAACAGGAGATCGCGGGCACGCCATACCGTGCCCATGCCGCCGCCCCCGAGCCGCGCCTCCAGTTCGAACCGTCCGTCGACGATCCGTCTGCCGCTCCCCGCATCACTCATGCCGAGGAGGATAGAGGGCGCCGACGATCATGCGTCGCGCGAGGTCGTCTGCCCTGCTCGCCACGAACGAATGTCGAGCGGTGGTGCGCATATCGGTTCGCTCGTGCTCGTCAGGAGTGCAAACGTCGGTTCATGCCCTCCTGCCCCGCGACGGTGATCCGTCGGGCGTCGTCGGTCTCGAACTCGAAGGCTTCGACGACGAGTTCGGCGAATGACGAGCCAGGCGAAGTGACCGCGGCAGGACGCAAGCGCCTTCGGGTCGACCCGCGCCCGGACGGCCGGTGGCGGGATTTCTCACCTCGCGGCATCCGCTTGGCGTACATGGCAGTCAAGCCGACGCGCCGTTCCTTGGGCAGAGGTATGGCTGAATTTGTGCTGTGTCCCATACGAGTCGGCTGCACGAGGATCTGATGCTGCGTCATCGAACGTATGGATGAGGCACATCGGTGTCGGAAGACGCGATCGCGTCGCGGTCTTCGTGGTGGTGCTTTGGTGCCGATGGGGGTGCTGCCGTCCGGGTCTATTTTCGGCCTGGAAGCACCCGGAGGGAGTACGGCCTCGCTCAGTTGCCGTGTCCTGCGGTGGTGGGAGGCGGTGATCGGGTTGAGGGTGATGACGTTGCTACTGCGATTCCGCTGTGCCGGCGTGGTGCCGGCCTTCGCGGTGGCGACGAAAGGACTACCTCTGATGCGAGTGACCCGGACCATGTTCGCCTCCGCGGCGGTTGCCGCGGCCGTCGCGTTTTCCGCTCCCGCCGCGCATGCCGTGTCGGTGGCCGAGCTTCGGGCTTCGGACGGCGGTACCTCCTACGGCAGTGAGGGGCACGAGGGGCAGAACGGCAAGGAATCGAAGGAAGAAGGACACGGCCACGGCCACGGCCAGCACAAGAGCAAGCCGCGCGGTGGCGTGCGCGCCGGTGGCGGCGCCCTGTCCATGACCAGGGCCGACGACGGTGACTGGTCGAGTGAGGAGGACGAGCAGTCGAAGGGCAGCCACCACGGTGGGTCGGAAGCCGAAGAGGGCGGCCGGGGCGGCGAAGAGAAGGGCGAGGACAGCAGCCACGGCGGCGAAGAAGGCGGCCGGGGCGGCGAAGAGAAGGGCGAGGACAGCAGCCACGGCGGCGAAGAAGGCGGCCGGGGCGGCGAAGAGAAGGGCGAGGACAGCGGCCGCGGCGGCGAAGAGAAGAGCCGGAGCGGCGAGGAAGGCGCCCGGGGCGCCCAGGCGAAGAAGCCTCGCGGTGGTGTGCACGCCGGTGGCGGCGGGCTGGCGCAGTCCGGCAACGGTCTGGCCGCAGGTTCGGTGCTGCTGCTCGGCGGTCTCGGAGCAGGTGCGTACATGCTGCGGCGTCGCGGCGCTTCCGGTGCCGCAAGGGCCTGATCGGTCGGTGCTCGCCTGTTGCTGTGCAGTCGCGGCCGCCGTCGCTCTGGGAAGGGCGACGGCGGTCGCGGCTGCGGCGTTGGAGCCGGCTGCCACCGGCCTTTCGATGTCCCACCACCGCCCCAGTTGACGAATAGGCATTCACTCATGGCCCTCTCGCAGCCGACCCCGCCGGATCAACCGGGGAGCAAACCCGTGTCCCGCACCCTCAGCCGTGCTCTGCTCTGGCCGGCCGCCGCGGTGGGGCTGGGCGTTCTGCTCATCAACAACTCACTGACAAGCCCCGCGGACCCCAAGCCGCCGACTCCACCCGCAGCCGTCGCTTCACCTGCGGACATCGACGCGCCCGCGGACCTCGACGCACCCGTGGATCTCAGCCCGCCCACCTTCGTCCGCCCGCCCCTGGCCATCCCCTCGCCGAAGCCGAGACGGCATACGACGGCGAACCCTGCGGTGCAAGGACTGCCGCCATCGGCACCGACGCGGATTGTCATTCCGCAGATCGCGGTGGACGCGCCCTTTACGCCCCTCACCCTGGGTGCCTCTGGGCACCTGAATCCGCCGCCCGCGAACGACAGAAATCTGGTGGGCTGGTTCAAGGACGGGGCCTCGCCGGGTGAGCGGGGAGCGTCGATCGTGGTGGGGCATGTCGACACCAAGACCGGCCCGGCGGTGTTCATGCTGCTGAGGACGCTCGTGCCGGGAAGCAAGGTGGAGATCACCCGCGCAGACGGCATGGTCGCCAGATTCAGGGTCGACTCCGTCGAAACCTTCAGCAAGGCCAAATTCCCCGACGACCGGGTCTACGCCGACACACCGACCCCCCAACTGCGGTTGATCACCTGCGGCGGCAACTACAACCGCAGCGTCCACGACTACGAGGACAATGTGGTGGTGTTCGCCCACCTCGACTCGGTCAGGGCTTCGTGAAGGACGACCCTTCCTGCGACGATTGGGCCACCGCGCGCGTCTGCCGACTCACGGCGCAGCCCTGACGCCCGCAAGCGACGCCGGTATCCGTTCCAGCACTCCGCCTGCGAAGACGTCGTACAGCGGCAGCGTCTCCAAGTGGACGTAACCGATGTGACAGTCGCAGGCGGTGAGCGGGCACGGGCGAGGACGCAGTGCGGCACGGTACGAGCCGTCGTACAGGTTGCCCAGTTCGGCGCGGACGAAATGGCAGCGGCGCACGGTACCGTCGCCGTCGACCGACATCACCGAATCGCCGGTGCGGCAGGGCAAGCCGGCGCTGGCGTGGGGATGGCGGCTGTAGGGGAAAAGGGGGTCGAGGGCCGTCCACAACTCGGCCTCGGCGTCGTCGTAGGTGTGGCCTTCTGCGGCGTTCACCCACAGGTACACGTGCTCGGGCAGATCGGCGCGCAGCCGCCGTGCTTGCTCAAGGTGTTCGGGCAGCCCGACGATGCCGACGCTGAAGCGGGCCTGGCGCTGTGCCAGGTCGTGGCACTTGGCGAGGAACCGGTCGTAAGGAGTCTGCCCCGGGTGGTACGTGCACCACAGGGCGAGTCTTTCGAGGTCGGCGTCGGCGAGCCAGTCGGTGCGGCAGCTGAGGTTTGTCTGGATGGCCACCCTGCGGATGTGCGGCAGATGGGACAGCTCGGCCAGTGCGCGCCGGTACCAGGAGCGGACCAGGCCCTCGCCCCAGGGGGTGAACAGCACCGAGAGCCGGTCCTCTGTCCGGGCCGCGGCCCAGCCGGCGAAACGCTCGAGGCAGTCCCGGTCCGCGCGCAGCTGCTCCCGGCTGTCGCGCCGCTTGGCGAACGGGCAGTACGGGCAGTCGTAGTCGCAGGACGCCAGGGGGCCGCGGTAAAGGATCGTCAGGTCCATGATGACGGGGTTCACTTGCCTTCGTAAGCGGCCATGGCGGCCCGAACGGACGGCGAGAACAGCTCGGGGCCGATGGCGTCGGAGTGTGCCAGGCCCTCCGGGGTCAGGCGCAGGATCGTGTGCAGCGCATCGTCCTGCAGCCAGCCCCGGTCGGTGAGGCATCGCAGTTCTGTGCCGAAGTCGTCCGTGGGGATGCTGCCGAAGCGGGCGCGGTAGTCGGCGACCTGCAGACCCTCGGCTTGTAGGAGCGACTGCAGCAGATGACGGCGTCGCGCCTCGTCGGCGTCCATGGGGCGGCCGTACTCGGCGTGGCCGAAGTCCGTCACAGGACGGCCGATGTAGTCGTCGATGATCGAGCGGATCTCGTGCATGCCGACGGCGTAGTCGAAGGAGTAGTGCAGGTCGGCCGTGTAGGAGCGGGCGCCACAGCCGAGGCCGATCATGCCGTCGGTCTGGCAGGCGTAGTCGTCCGCTCCCTGGGGCGGCGCGTCCGCGCGGCGGAACATCCGCATGGACTGCTGCTCGTAGCCGTGCGCAAGGAGGTGGTCGCGTCCCAGCCGGTACAGGCGCAGACGCTGTTCGTCCCAGGCGGGGTCCGGGCCGGTGCCGCGGCGGCCGAGTCCGGTCAGGGGCCGCACGTACAGGGGGTAGAGGTAGAGCTCCTCGGGCCGCCAGGCGAGCGCCGCGTCCAGGGAGTGCACCCACGTCTGCTCGGTCTGTCCGTCGATGCCGTAGATCAGATCGATGTTGAGCACCGGGATCCGGGCCTCGCGGATGCGGGCGAGTGCAGCTTCGACGTCCGCGCGTCGCTGCGGCCGTACGGCGGCTCGGGCCTCGGAGCCGACGAAGCTCTGGACACCCAGGCTCAGCCGGGTGGTGCCACGTGCGGCCAGCACCGCCAGCCGGTCGGCGGTCGCCGTGGCGGGCGAGGCCTCCACCGACAGCGGGACGGCCTGGAGGTCGGCGCCCATCCGGGTCTCTGCGATGTCGCACAACCGCTCCAGTTCGGCGGCCGTGAGGAAGGTCGGCGTGCCGCCGCCGAAGGCCGCGGTGGCGAACCGTACCGGTTGCGTCTCCCCCAGCGCCTCCCGCACGGCGCCCGCCTGCCGCTCCAGGGCATCGAGATACGCACCGGTCAGACCGTCCGGGGCGCCGATGCGCGTGAACAGGTTGCAGAACCCGCAGCGGACCTCGCAGAACGGGATGTGGAGATAGAGGGAGAGCGCGTCCTTTGGCTCCGTCGACCACAGCGTCCGCAGCGACGGGCGGTCCGGGAGCTTCCGGTAGGCGGTCTTGTGCGGGTAGGCGTAGACGTAGCTCTGGTAGGGGCTCTGGTGTGCGAGCTGCTCGCTGCCGGGGCGGTGGCTGGACGTGACGGTCATCGGGCTGCCTCGACGGAGTGCTCGGCGGGATCCAGGAAGAAGTGGGCGTACGGCACGGTCCACACCGACTCGTGGCCGATGCGGTGGCCGGTGTAGCCGTCGTCTCCGTACGCGGTGCCGTGGTCGGAGCAGACGATCGCGAAGCAGCGGCGCCGGCTGCTCGCGGCGGCGAAGAGGCGCCCGATGTGCCGGTCCACGTACTCCAGCGCGGCGGCGTGCGTCGCACGGGTGTCGCCTGCTTCCCGGGTGGCACCGGGCAGATGGAACCAGTTGGGCTGGTGCAGTGCCGCGACGTTGACGAAGAGGAAGAGACGCTGCTCATGAGGCAGGCGCCGCACGATCCGCTCGGCGCAGGCCACCTGAGACTCGAACGACGTGGGCGAGGCGACCCCGAACTCCGGCTCCCAGTGGGACTCCTGGAACAGGCCGGGCAGCACCGAGCCGAGCGGGCCCTGCTGGTTGAAGAAGCCGACGCCGCCGATGCACACGGTGTGGTAGCCGGCCTCGGCCAGACCGGACACCAGGTCCGGGGTGTCGTAGACGTAGGTGCGGTCGGCGGTGGTCTCACTGCCCGCGAAACTTGCCGCGAACAGGCGCGGGTGCGGGCCCGGTGCTGCGGGCGTGGGCAGAAAGCCGGCGAACATCGCCTGGTGGGAGGCGTAGGTGAAGCTGCCCGGAGCGTGCCGCTTCTCCCACCGTCCGCCGGGCAGATGGCGGGCCAGGTTCGGTATGCGGCCGGCTGCGGCCAGTTCGGCGGCCACGTCGTGGCGGAGCGTGTCGAGCGTGACGAGCAGCAGGTCGTGGCTGCCGACGATCTCGTTCATGTCCGGCTCCCCACCCGGGGCGGACGTCATGTCAGTGGCGAGGCCGCCGTGTGGGTGGGTGGACGTGGGCGTCGGGTCAGGCGATGACACGGTCGGTTCCTGTTCTGTACTGGTGGAGCGAGGCAGTGCTCGGCCGCCGTTGCGGGGCGGTGGGCGCCCGCCGTTGCGGGGCGTTGCGGACGATGGCCGCCACCTGCGTCGCATAGGTGTCGAGGCCTTCGGCGCCGCTTCCCGGCAGCCCTGTGAGGCGGGGCAGCAGGTCGCCGAAGGCGTTGACCTCGCCGACCGCCACGCGCCGCCAGCCCACGGCCGGCAGCAGGTCGACGCCCACGCACAGGGTGCGCGGGAAGCAGGCCGCGGCGTCTTCGCAGACCGCGAGGACGTCGGTCCAGCGGCCTCCCGCCGACTCGACGGCCTGCCGCGCGGCGTCGAGGTCACCACGGGTGCCTCCGAGGTGAAGGTTGGTCAGGGGCGAGGCGCTGGTGCGGACCACGGCATGGGTGGCCCGGCCGTCCACCACGACCACGCGCAGGTCGGCGGCGCGTCCGTGCTGGGACGCCTTGGGCAGCCAGCGCTCCAGATGGAGTCCGTCGGGAGCCAGCGCGTCCACGATGGCCGCGATGTCCTGCTCCCGTTCGTAGCGGCGCACCTTGAGGGAGTTGTACAACCGGCCGTCCGGGGTGAGCTCGACGGACGTGGTGGCCCTGATCCTGCCCTCGCTCGCCGATTCGACGGCGAGCACACCGGACGCCGACGAGCCGTGCGCGGGCTTCACGAACAGCCGGGGCATGCGGTGCTCCCGCATGAGTGCCCGTACGTCGTCCCAGCCGCGCACCCGTGGGCCGGCGGGACCGGACGTGGGTGACGGCGGAACGGGAACCCCGGCCGCGTGCAGGACGGCGTGGCAGCGGCGCTTGTCGAACAGGACGGCCAGTTCGTCCGGGTCGTCGAGGCGGATGCCACCCGTCAGGCTCCGCAGCGCCGCCATGAACCCGGTGTACCAGCGGGCCGAGCCCTCGACGCGAGTCGGCTCCTTCGTGCCGCGCAGCAGCTCGTCGACGTCGGTGTTCTCGCCGGGAGAGTCCACGCGCACGACCTCGTGCGGCTCGAAGGCGGCTCCGCCTGCGCGGAGCACCTCCAGCCATGGCACGACGCGTGGGGCCGGCAGGCCTGCCGCGCGTACGGCGTCGGTGAACAGGCTGACGCGGCGGTTCTCCGGATTGCCGACCACTGTGCAGCGCGGCAGCGTGTCACTCCCCGACGGCGACATAGCGCGTCTCCGGATTCCAGCTGTGTCGTCGGGCCGGTGTGAGGTCGAGGCTCACGTCGTGCGGTTCCAGCGCCTCGCTCAGACGTCGGGTCAGCTGCCCGCTCATGAAGTGGTGTCGCAGGTTGAGCGTGCGCAGATGAGTCAGCGGCTGGCCCGACAGCAGCGCGCCGCCTCCCTCGTCGCTGAGGGCTCCCATGCTCAGGTCGAGCGACTCGATACCTGCGACGATCGGGGCGGCTGCCACCGCTGCGGCGATGTCGTCCTGGATGTCGCTGTTCTGCAGCCCCAGATGACGCAGTGCCGGCAGACGGCCCGACGCGGTCAGCAGCGGCTCGATGTCGTCAGCGGAGCAGTCGCCGCCGTACCAGGTGGTGCCGAGCCACAGCTCCAGGTGCTGCAGAGCGGGAAACTCACAGGCGCCCAACGCCCGCACCGGCTCCCGTGGCAGGCCACCGGACTCGATCCGCAGCATGCGGAGCCCGTCGTGCCGCAGCGGCTCGATCACCAGGCCCTCCGCGCCTCGCACACCCAGCTCGACCAGGTCGGGCCAGGCGCGCAGCAGACGGGTCACGTGCCCCTGTTTGATCCATGAGATCTCCGACTCCTCGGACTCCACGTCGCCGAGGAAGACCGCGCGCAGGCGCGGAAACCGGTCTGCCTGGGCGGTGAGCAGGTCTATGACGGAGTCGCTGCCGTACTCGTCCCATCCTTCCCACCACATGCCGACGACGAGCGCGGTCACCTCCTCGGTCGGCACCTCGTCGAGGAGCCGGCGCCACAGCTCCTCGAAGGAGCACTCCCCTGCAGAGAGCTTCCAGGCGACCGACGCGGGCGCGGGCAGCGCGGTGGGCCGGTCGTTCCCGGCGGTGGGGAAGGCGTACACCGGCAGTCCGTGAAAGCGCGTCAGGTGCGAGGGGTAGTAGCTCATGGGCGCGTTCACTCCCCCACGGCGACATAGCGGTTGATCGTGCCGTCCTCGTCCTCGTCCTGGTCGGCGTCACCACTGGCGAGGTCCAGTTCGACGCCTGCCGGTTCGAGAGTCTGGCGTATGCGCTGCCGGACGGGCTCGCTGAGGTAGTTGTGGTGCAGGTCGAGTTTCTTGAGGTGTGTGAGCGGCTGGCCTCCGAGGAGCGCGGTCGCACCGTCGTCGCTCAGGGTGCCCATGGACAGATCCAGCACTTCAAGACGGGCGACCACGGGTGCTGAAGCGACGGCGGCGGCGATGTCGTCCTGGATCTCGCTGTTGCGCAGGGCGAGGTGACGCAGGCTGGGCAGGCGTGTGCCGGACAGGATCGGTTCCAGGTCGGCGACCTCGCTGTCGGCGCCGTACCAGGATGTGCCGAGCCACAGGTCGAGGTGGTCGAGCGCCGGGAGTTCGCTCGCGCCGATTCCGCGTACGACATCGACGGGCAGGCCTCCGGTCTGCACCGTCAGGGAACGCAGCCGGTGGTGCCGCAACGCCGGGAACTTCAACCCCGAGCCGCCCCGCACGGCGAACTCCTCCAGATCCGGGAATCCGCCCAGCAGGCCGGTGACGTCGGTCTGGTTGATCCAGGAGATCTCGCACTCCTCGACCACCATGTCGCCGAGGAACAGGGCCCGCAGTGCGGGCAAACGGTCGCGGGCGGCCAGCAGCGCCTCGATCACCGAGGAGCAGTCGGTGTCGTACGCCTCCTGCCAGGCGCCGACGATCAGGGCGCGTACGCGGGTGGTGTCCACGTTCGAGCAGAAGCGGGCGAATGCCGTCTCCCACTCCTCGTCGGCGTCGTACACGTCACTGGTGATCCGCCAGGCGACGGCGTCCGGTTCGGGCAGTTCCGCCGTCACGTCCGGCCCCGGGAAAGTGAAGGCGGGCAGGTCGTACAGCTCCTGCAGATGGTCCCCGATCGTCATGCGGGCTGCTCCTGACGTGAGATGGCGGTTGTCCGTGATACGCCAGCAGTTCTACCAACAGGCACTGACAACGCCGGTCGGGGGGCCGTCGCCGCGGCCCGTTGTCAGTGGCGGCTCGTACTGTCGGTCTCGAAGCCGGTGTGCTGTGCACCGGGCAGGAGGGGAGAGCCATGTACCGGCAGGGAGACGTACTGATCGTGCCCGTCGCGGAAGCTGCGGTGCCGGCCCACGTCGCACACGCGCCGAAGGAGCCGCGTGATGGCAGGGGGCGGCTCGTCCTGGCCCTCGGCGAGGTCACCGGTCATGCCCACGCCGTGGTCGGTCCGGGCGAACTGGTGCGGGTGCCTGGGCCGTACGGCCCGATGCTGCTCCATCTGCCCGAGGGCGGGCGGGTGGTCCATGAGGAGCATGCGGCGATCCCGTTGCCCAAGGGGTGGTACCGGGTGATCCGGCAGCGGGAGTACGTCCCCGGATCCGTACGGATCGTGGCGGACTGAGGACACGGGAGGGGACGTTGATGACTCAGCAGACGGCGGTGGAAGTGACGGCCGACGGTTCGGTTGAGGCGGAGGAGGTGCAGTCCTGGCGCGAGGCCGCCGCAGCTGCCGTACCTGCGGATCGCACCGCGGCGGAGGCAGGGATTCGGCTCGCCTACCGGCGGGCCGGGCTGAGGGAGCCGGAGCGTGTGGTGTGGGCCGCCTCGCCGCTGGAGGGCGTCAGGCTGGTACGGGAACTGACGGGCGCGGGGCGGAGTGTGCGTGATGCGGTGCGTACCGCTCCGTGGGCACTTGAACGCCGCCGCGCACACGAGGAGCTGGGTCCGGCCGGCTGGTCCGCACGCTGGTCGGCGACCGGCGCCCGCCTGTGGGACCTGACGCAGGCTCTGGTCGACCGCATCCGCAGAGGCGTGCTGGAAGAACTCGCCGGCGCGAACAGCGACGACGAGACGGAGATCCGGCTGATTCTGCTGGACGCCGTGCTCGGACAGCACGACGCGCCGTGGCTCGCCGCGTTCCGGACCGACCGTCCCCCGCTGGACGGGCTTGCCCAGGTGTCCCGCAGCGCAGGCTGGTGGTGGCCGTTCGAGAAGGTGGCCGTGGTGTGTGAACGCCCTGTCGCCCTGCACCGGGACGAAGCCGGCCGCCTCGACCGCGGGGACGGTCCGGCCCTCGCCTTCCCCGACGGGTTCGCCCTGCACGCCTGGCGTGGCATGCCGGTGCCTGCCAAGTTCCTGGCCGAACTGCGAGCCCTGACTCCGCAGCGGATACGGGCCGAGGAGAACGCCGAGCTGCGCCGCGTGATGCTGGAGTACTACGGCTACGAACGCTATCTGTCCGAATCCGGCGCCCGTCCCGTCCACCGCGACGAGACCGGAACGCTCTGGCGGATCGAGCTGGTAGGGGACGAGCCGGTGGTGATGGTGGAGGTGGTCAACTCCACGCCGGAACCTGACGGCACGCGCCGTACCTACTGGCTTCGGGTGCCTCCTACGACCCGGGAGGCCAGGGAAGGGGTCGCCTGGACCTTCGGGCTTCAGCCGGAGGTGTACGCGCCGCTGCGCGAGACCTGAGCGGGCGCGGCCCGGACCGGCCTGACGGAGGAGATCAGCCCATCAGTCCCGCAGCAAGGGTCGCTCCCAGTTCCCAGCACGCCTCGACGTCGGCCTTGTCCGGCTCGCCCGTCACGGTCACGGCCTCGGCTGCGCGCCGCCAGCCGAGGCCCGTCGTGATCGATTCGATTCCGCGTACGGCGCCCGTGACGTCACTGCCGCCGTGCACGTAGTAGCCGAAGGGCCGACCGCGGGTCTCCTCCAGGCATGGGTAGTAGATCTGGTCGAAGAAATGCTTGAGGGCGCCGGACATATAGCCGAGGTTCGCGGGAGTGCCCAGCAGGTATCCGTCGGCGGCGAGCACATCGGACGCCGTGGCGGACAGCGCGGCCCGTCGTACGACCCGGACGCCCTCGATCTCCGGCGCCGTCGCACCCGAGACGACGGCCTCGAACATCGCCTGGCAGTTGGGCGAGGGAGTGTGATGCACGATCAGCAAAGTGGCCACGTCAGGAACCCTGCCGTAGCGTCCCTTCCCTCCGCAACCAGTCGCATGGTCCCGCAGGTGGCTGGTCAGTCCTGCCGAGCTGATGACTGCCGCCTTGCGGCCCAGTCGAAGGTGAAGATCAGACGCACGACGTCCAGCCGGCCCTGCGCGACGCCGACAAGACCAGGAGTACGCAGCACGCTGTGCCCAGCGCACCCGCCCACACGACGGTGGTCCTTGCCCCGGCGAACTCCGCGGCCACCCCGGCAAGGGTCATGCCCACCCCTTGGACGGTCATCAGCCCAGCAGTATTGAGGGTCATGGCCCGCCCACGCAGCTCCGGCGGGACCGCTTCCAGAAACCGCTGGTCGAGGCCCAGCGTGTACGCAGAGGCGACGCCGGCCGGCAGCAGGAGCGTCAGGGACCACCCCAGACCGGGACGCAACGCGTAGCCCAGGTATGGCAGCAGGGCCACGCATACGAGCGGCAGGGCGATCCGGTCGCGGGTCGCGGACCGCAGTGCCGCCCCCACATACAACTCGCCCATGATCGCGCCCACCGGCATGGCACACATCAGCAGGCCGAGTCCGATCGGGCCACTGCCGAGCTGGTCGGCGTACGGCGCGGCCAGGACCTCCGGCGCCACGGCGAACATCGGCGGCACCCAGAACAACAGGAGCAGCGCTCGTACCCGCCGGTCGACGACCAGCTGCCAGGCACCGGCGAGCGACTCGCGCACCAGGGCCGACCCGGTGGCGGCCCGCGCGGGCCGCCACCGGGTACCCAGGCGGAGCAGCGCGGCCGAGGCCAGGAAGGTACCCACAGTGATGACAAGCGCGTCGCGCGGAGTCACCGCGGTGAGCAGCACGCCTCCGAGGCCGAACCCGGCGAGCAGCGCGCTCTGGGACACGATCCGCAGCAGCGACCGGCCCAGCACAAACGGTTCCCCGTCACCGAGGACATCGGCGAGCGTGGCGGTCCGTGTCCCTTGGAACACGGGCGACACCACGGCCAGCGCACACCGCATGGCCAGCAGTACGACGACGGGTACGCCCGGCAGCACCATCACGGCAACGCACCCCGCGCACACCAGGTCGCACAGCACGAGCACCCGCCGGGCCGGAAAGCGGTCGGCGACCCCCGCGAGCAGCGTCCCGCCGACCAGATAGGGCAGGAACCCGAGCGCGAACACCAGCGCGCTCATCAGCGCCGACCCGGTCAGCCCGTACACCAGCACCGACAGCGCGATCTCGCTGACGACCACTCCGAGCAGTGACAGAGCATGCGCGAGGAAGACGGCACGAAACTCCCCCACGGCGAAAAGGCGGGCGTAGCCGGTGCGGGTGCGGGCGGATTCCGATTCCGGTGGCGGTGCGGTGGGCGATGTCGGTGCCTGTGTCGTCGCGGTGTCCTGGTTCTCGTACGGCATGGGCGGCAGCGTGCACCGAGGTGTGCCGGGGAGCGTAAAGTTTCGGCACCAGCCGAAACTTCGATCCGCCGCCCGGGAGGTGGCCGTGCCGTTCCAGCTCCGTTTCGGCAAGGACGACCTCCTGCGCTGCCGTTTCGCCGTGTCGCCCTTGTGGGAGACGCAGGAAGCCGTGCGTACCCTGAATCGTCCGGACCGGCACGGCTACCACGCCGGGTGGCTGCGCCGCATCCGTGCTGCGGCCGAGGGGCTCGATCTGGCACCGCTGTGGTTGCTGATGCCCCGGCAGGGCCACACCCCGGACTGGCTGGGCCCTCCGCCGATCGGCCCCGCCGCACCTTTCGAGGAGGAGATCGCTGCGATCCGCGGGGCCGATCCCGAGGCGGCCCGAGACGACACGGCGCGGGCGCTTGCGGACACTCCGGGAGCCAGTGGGTCAGCGCTCGGCCGCGCTCTGCTGGCCGACCCGTCCCGCACGATCCAGCGGCTGGCCGACCTGCTGGAGGCCGCTTGGCACGCGCTGGTCGAACCGGACTGGCCCAGGCTGCGCGCTCTGCTGGAGGCGGACGTCGCCTTCCACTCGCGCCGTCTCGCCGAGGTGGGCCTGGGCGGGCTGCTGCCCGAACTCGACCGGCGGTTCACCTGGAATTCGGGGACGCTCACAGTCGACGCCAGGGCCGAGCACGTACGGGACCTCGACGGCCGGGGCCTGGTGCTGATTCCGAGCGTCTTCTCCTGGCCGGACGTGGTCAGTGGCTTCGACCCGCCGTGGCAACCGACCCTCGCGTACCCGGCCCGGGGCATCGGCGGACTGTGGACCGAGCCGACGGGCCGGGCATCCGACGCCCTTGTACGCATCCTCGGTCGTGGCCGGGCAGCCGTGCTCACCGCGCTCGACGAACCGGCCACCACCACCGCCCTGGCCCACCGCCTCCGGCTCGCTCCCTCGTCCGTATCGGCACACCTGTCCGCCCTGCGCGGGGCGGGACTGCTCGTCTCGCGCCGCTACGGCCACCAGGTCCTGTACGAGAGGACACCCCTCGGGATCGCACTGGCATCCGGCGGAACCTGAAGCGATCTCCACCGCAGCGACCCGGCCCGCAGGCCGCTCCGCGGCTACGCGGGCGTTCACAGCAATGCCCGCCACCGCCGCCCGTGGTTGCGTAGGCACGGGCGGAGGAGAATAAGTACGTGATCTTCCGCGACGGCCGGGCAATCTCCCGGCGGGGGCGGACCGTATATACCGGTATGCAGAGGTTTCGGTTCCCCGTGGGCCGTCTCCCGGACGAGGCTCTGCTGTCCGGGCTGGCCACCGGGGATCCACAGCTCGCCGTGACCTTCGTACGGAGGTTCCAGCACACGGTCTTCGGTGTCGCCTTCGCCGTCACCGGGGATCCACAGCTCGCCGAGGACATCGCCCAGCAGACATTCGAGCGTGCGTGGCGTCATGCGCAGATCTACGACTCCCGCCGCGGTTCGGTGGCGACCTGGCTGACGTCCATTGCCCACAACCTCGCCATCGACGCCGTCCGTTCGCGGCGGCCGGAGCCGGTTGCGCCGGAAGATCTCGACGCGATCCTGGGTGCGGTCAGCGAGACGCCCGAGCAGCATGCGCTGGCCGACGAGGCGTCGTCCCGGCTGCGGGCCGCCGTGGCACAGCTGCCGCGAGAGCAGGGCCGTGCCCTGGTGATGGCGGGCATCTATGGAATGACGGCCCAACAGATCGCCGACTGGGAGAAGATCCCGCTGGGCACCGCCAAGACGCGCATCAGGACCGCGATGGGAAAACTGCGGACCACGCTTGCGCCGAAGCGAGGTGACCATGTCGAGTGACGTGACCTGCGAGAAGCTACGGGAGATCGGCGCCGAACTGGCTCTCGGCGTGCTGCCCGGCCGTGAGCGGGCCGAGGCGGTCGCCCATCTGGACCGGTGCGCCGACTGCCGCGAGTACATCGAGCATCTGACCCTCGTGGGCGACCGGCTGATCGGGCTGCTGCCCGGCAGCGAGCCGCCGGTCGGGTTCGAGGCCCGGGTGGCGCAGTCGCTGCGCCGGGGGGCGCCGACGCACGAGAGGCGTTCGCATGCCCGGGGGTCCGGATTCCCGCTCAAGGGCCTCCGCGGCCGGGTCCGACTGCGGATGGCCTCCGCCGTGGCCGCGCTCGCGCTTGCCTTCGGCTTCGGCGGCTGGGCGATCGGCACGGCCATGGAGGAGGACCTCACGGCCGGTCCTTCCACCTCCGCCGTAGCCGGAATGGGCATGCTGTGGGGCGGGCTCACCTCTGGGGCCCTCGGGAAGCCGACCGGTGAGATCTACGCCCACCCCGGGTCCCGGGGTTGGGTCTACATGTCGGTCGACCTCGCGGACGCCGGGATTCCCTACAGCGGCAAGGTCACCTGCCTGCTGGAGCGCCATGACGGCACCACGGTCCGTGTCGGCGCCTTCACCGTGCACGGGGGCTATGGCTACTGGGGTGGCCCGGCCTCCGTCGACCCCTCGGTGCTCTCCGGCGCCCGGCTGACGTCACCCGACGGCGCCGTGCTCGCCACGGCCCACTTCGACGGGGCCCACCAGGTGTAGCCCGGCACATTCCGAACGGGTGGCGGCCCCACGACAGCGCGCCGTACCGGACCTCAGGTGCGGGCGGCGCGGGACCCCTGGCCCGGGAGCGTCATGCCAAGGGCCGCGGCAAGCTCGGGGATCGTGGGCCGGGCGGACGGGTCGCCCTGCAGGCAGCCGTCGACGGCCACCGCGAGACCGCGTGGCAGGCGCCGCCGCGATGCGATCGGTGGGGCGCTTGCCTCCAGCTGCGGATACCAGTCGTCCCCGCCCCTGGGACGTCGTCCTCCGCCTCCGCGGTCCTCGCCTCGTACGCTGCCTTCGCGGTCTCCGTGTCGTAAGTCTCTCCGGCGGTCTCACCGCAGTCGAACGGCACGTCACCGCTCGCCACCTCGTACAACGTGATGCCGATGCCCCACACGTCGGCCGCGGCCGACAGGTGTCCGCCGCGCGCCTGCTCCGGTGCGAGGTGGCAGAACGTGCCCACCCCGGGAGGAGCGACCCCGGGCGGGCGCGCCACGCTGAGGTCGAGCACTTTCGCGTGCCCGCAGTCCACCACCACATTGGACGACCTGAGGTCCAGGTGCAGCAGGCCCTGCCCATGCAGATAGTGGATCGCGGAACACAGCTGCACACCGAGGAGGGCCACGTCGTCGGCGGCCGGCCTGCGCCGCAGCCGGTGGACGAGATGGGACAGCGTCTCGCCGGTCAGCGTTGCCAGGACGACGAGCGGCTCGGGTGACTCGAAGGTCTCGTACGCACGCACCAGGTGCGCACGGGTGAATGCCTGCAACCAACGTCCCTCCCGCAGCAGCCGGTCGCGCAGCCGCGTCTCGTCGTGGCGGTCCGGACGCACCATCTTGATGACGCACCGGCAGGCCCGTTCCTCGCTCCAGGAGTCGTACACATCCAGCCATCCCGTGCGCGCCAGGTGCCCCAGGATCTCGTGGCCCGGAACCGGACGGGCGCCCGGTGCCAGGGGCGGGGCCACCCGTGTCGGTACCTCGGTCATGACGGCACCGTCCTGGGAAACGAGGGGCCGGCCTGCGCGGGACCGGTCACGGCGTTGAGCCGGTGGAGCCAGCCGTACGTCCCGCCGCGTACGAGCGGGTCGTCGTGGGTCCCGGACTCGACGACCCGGCCGCGGTCGAGCACCACGATTCGTGTGGCGTCATGGACGGTGAGCAGGTTGTGCGAGATGACGATGGTCGTCCGCCCGGTCATGAGCCGGCGCGGCGGGTCCATGATCCTCAGGCCCGACTGGGCGTCGAGGCCGGTCGTCGGCTCGCCCAGGAGCAGTACGGGCGCGTCCCTGATCATCGTGCGGGCGATGGCCAGGCGCCGGCGTTGTCCGCCGGACAGCGTCCGCCCGCGCCGTCCGACCATCGTGTCGTAGCCCTCCGGAAGCAGCTGGACGAACTCATGGGCGTCCGCGGCGCGCGCCGCGGCGACGATCTCCGCCTCCGTCGCCCCCCCGCCTGCCGTAGGCGATATTGTCCCGCACCGTTCCGTGGAAGACGAGCGTCTCCTGAAGGACCACCGCGACGCTGTCCCGCACGTCGGACAGGAACAGGTTCCGCAGATCGATCCCGTCGAGCCTGACCGTGCCCTGATCGGGGTCGTCGAAGCGCAGCTGCAGCTTCGCGACGGTCGACTTGCCGGCCCCGCCGACGCCGACCAGTGCCAGGGTCTCGCCGGGGCCGACGTGGAACGACACGCCGGACAACGCCCAGCGCGACGTGCCGGGCTAGCGGAAGGACACGCCGTCGAACTCGACGTCACCCCGTGCCCGGTGAATGCGCCGGGCGTCTGCGACCTCGAGGACCTGAGGGCGCTGGTCCAGAAGCTCGATGATCCGTTCCGCGGAGGCCGACGCGGCGTAGAAGGTGCTGCCGAGGCGGGCGATCGGAGATCAACGGCTCTGGACCGACCCGGCGTTCCGAAGCCGAGGCATTGCGTCCGGCCTGCTCGGCGCCGCGCTTGCGCATGCTGCGGAAAGCAGTGCAGGCGCCGTGCGGTTGTCCGTGTGGTTGTCCGTGTGGAACTGGCGGACAGTTGCCGTCGCCCTGTACGAACGGTTCGGCTTCACCATCTCCGCCTCAGGGGACGATCGGGATCAACTGGTGTGCATGGAGCGCGCCGTGCGAGTGGGGCAGAACGGGGATGTCATCCAGGGACGACTGCCCTAAGGTGTGATCGCGTGACCACCGATCCTGTGAATGCACCAGGAACCACCTACCCCTCTTCCATACGCCGCACCTCGCTCGTGGCTCTTGGCTCGATCGTGTTCGTGGCGCTGGGTGCCTGGCTGCTGATCAACCACGCCTCGCTCAAGGGCACTCTCGCAGGTGCGGCGGCCGTGCTGTTCTTCGGCCTCTGTGCCTGCCTGGCCATCGGACGCGTTGTGCGCCGGCGGCCCGAACTGGTGCTTACCAGCGAGGGCCTGACACATGTGATGCTGGGCTCGATCGGCTGGACGGAGATCGCTGCAATCGGGATCAGGGAGATCAAGGTCCGGTCCAGCTCGCAGCGAGTGCTCGAGCTGGTGCTGCACGATCCGGCCGCCTACCTGGCACGGGCCCCGCGAATGGCTCGTATCGCTGGAAAGGCCAACCTGCGCATGGGCTACAGCCCGGCCAACATCTCCGCGACCACGCTCCCGGTGGACTTGAACGAGGTCATGGCCACCATGCGTCGCTACCACCCGGGGTTGACGATCAGGCGATAGCGGCTGATCAGCAAACCGGTGGGCTACCAGCCAGGGCCCTGCTAGCGTCCCGGGGTGTTCTCACTCCAGGAGCCGCCCTTCTTCACTCGGCTGAGCGACGCGCGGCGCGTACTCGTCGCCGGTGCGGGCGGCGGATTCGACGTCTACGCCGGCCTCCCCCTGGCCCTCGCCCTGCGTTCGGCCGGTAAGGAGGTGCACCTCGCCAACCTCTCCTTCGCCGATCTGTACGGCTTGGACCTGGAGGTCTGGCTCGAGCAGGATGTCGCGGCCGTCCGCCCCGACACCACCGTCCGGGGTGACTACTTCCCCGAGCGCACACTCGCCCGGTGGCTCGACCGACACGACCTGCCCTCCACCGTGTACGCCTTCCCCCGGACAGGCGTGCAGCCGCTGCGTGCCGCATACCGCGCACTGACCGGCCACCTGGGCGGAATCGACGCCCTCGTCCTGGTGGACGGCGGCACGGACATCCTCATGCGGGGCGACGAGCACGGACTGGGCACCCCCGAGGAGGACATGGCCAGCCTCGCCGCTGTGAGCGGACTCCACGAGATACCGCACCGGCTCGTGGCCTGCCTCGGCTTCGGCGTGGACTCCTACCACGGCGTCAACCACAGCCTCGTACTGGAGAACCTGTCCGCCCTGGAACGCGACGGCGCCTACCTCGGCGCCTTCTCCCTCCCCCACCACAGCCGTGAAGGAGCCCTCTACCTCGATGCAGTGGCCCACGCCCAGCAGTGCACCCCCACCCACCCGAGCATCGTGAACGGCTCCATCGCCGCCGCCGTCCGCGGTGACTTCGGCAACGTCCACTTCACCGAGCGGACGAAGAACAGCGAACTGTTCATCAACCCGCTGATGTCCCTGTACTTCTGTGTCGACGCTCCCGGCCTCGCCCGCCGCAACCTCTACCTCGATCGACTGGAAAAGACCTCACTCATGCGGCAGATCAGCACGATCATCGAGGAGTTCCGCGACGAACTGCCCCAGCAGCGCTCACCGAGGGCCTTCCCGCACTGAACCCCGGGCGAGCAAATCGTCCGGCACCCTCCCCCAAGGCCGGCGGCGTGTCCGGAACGCTGCGGTGCGCAGTCGACGCGTACGACCGCACGGGAGGACATCATGCGATGGCGCAGCAAGACCGCCGTCGCCGCGTGCGGGGTAGCCCTGGCGCGCGGCTGGCACGCTGTCGGCCGCCGCCGCACCGGGCAGCAGCACCCGAAACGGCGCATGGCTGATCCCGTACACGTGCCAGAACACCGCAAGTGAGCGGGTCTGCATCGGGGGCCGAGCCCTGTGGATCGGCCCCCGGCAGTTCATCGCGTGCAGAGCCACTGCATCAACGCGCACTGCATCGCCCCTGCCGGAGCCGGTTCCGTCCGGCTCACAGCAGGGCCGTCAGGCGCTCCACATTGCGCCTGCCTTCACGACGTACACCCAGCGGGATCAGGGCCGCGCGAGTCGGCAGGCGTACGCCACCGGTGAACGCCACCCGCGTGCCCGGGCCTTCGGGCGCGGCCCCCACGCCGATCAGCAGGAAGCGGCTCTGCAGCCAGCACCAGCCGGGCCGCTCCACGCCGCGCAGGCGAGCGCGCATGCCGTACCTGCTGCGCGCCAGTGCTTCGACTCGCTCGCCTTGACGGCGGACGACGCGCAGCCGCTCCATGTCGGTCACGACCTGACCGAACCCGCCCTCCAGGTCGCTCAGCAGTGCCCAGACCCGGTCGAAGGGCGCGTCGATGTGCGCTTCGGTGACATGGGCCCCGCGAATGCCGGCGGCCAGGGCGTGGAGGCGCCGTACCGGGTCGAGGTCGGTGGTGGGCCAGAGCTCGTTCATGATGTCCACGCCTTCCGGAAGGTGTCGCGGGCGCGGTGCAGCCGCGACTTGACGGTGCCTGTGCGCACACCGAGCAGGGCCGCGGCGGTGCGCTCGTCCAGGCCCTCCACGTCTCGCAGCATCAGCACCGCGCGGTGCTCGGGGGAAAGCCGGTCCAGTACGTCTGCGATGTCGGCGGAGAGTTGGGGGTCGCCGCGGGCGGGCAGCGAGCTGAGGTCGGCCGATACGGTGCGGGCGGCGCGGTGCGCGGTGCGAACCGCCTCGCGTACGGCGATGGCACGGACCCAGCCGTGCAGCGCGGCCGGGTCCTTCAGGGCGCGCAGCGACTTGAAGACCGCCATCAGGGCCTCCTGCGCCGCGTCCGCTCCCTGGTCCAGGGCGATGGGTGCGCAGACGCGGCCCACGTACGGGGCGAGGATGTCGAGGAGCTCGGCCATGGCGAGGGTGTCCCCTCGCTGGGCGGCTCGCACCAGCCGGACTGTCCGGTCGTCGGGTCGTTCATCGGGCACGGGCCGCATCCTTCCACCGCGCCACGTGCAGGGTCGCGACGGCAAGGACGGCGCACAGCGGGGTGTAGAGCGCGAGGTTGAGCCAGTAGAAGGCGGTGCCGGTCTCCTTGGCGAACAGCCAGTAGATCCCCGCGAGCGCGCGCAGCGACAGGCCTGCGGCCACGACGAGGGTGCCGAAGCGAAGGAGCAGGTGGCGGGGGCGGCGCGAGTGGGCGAGGACACTGGCGGCGGCGGTGAGGAGGAGGGCGACGAGAGGGAGCAGGATCGGCGGGGTGAACGGCACGTACGTACCGAGGACCGCTTGGGACAGGCTCCTGTCGTCGGCGGCGGGCCAGGTGGCGCCGGTAGTCCAGTACAGATGGAGCAGGGCGTCCGCGGTGAGCACCGAGGCGACAAGTGCCGCGGCGCGGGTGGGGGTGGGGCTGTCGGGTCGGTACGACATGAGTCCTCCTACGACGACGATGGCAATCCGTCGCACTGCAGAGGAGCCGTCCGCACGAAACGTTCCCTCGGGCTATGGGAATTCTTCCTCGACCGCCCTGGCTTCAGTACTTCTTGGCGCCCGCCACGATCGCTTCGCGGATGCGGTGGTACGTTCCGCAGCGACAGACGTTGCGGATCTCGTCGAGGTCGGCCTCGCTGATCTCGCGGCCCTCCTCACGGGCCTGGCGGACCTTGGCGACGGCGGTCATGATCTGGCCGGGCTGGCAGTATCCGCACTGGGCGACGTCGTACTCCAGCCAGGCCTCCTGCATGGGGTGCAGCGCCTTCCCGACGGTGGCGGGCAGGCCCTCGACGGTGGTCACCTCGTCGGTGGGGCGCAGGTCCTTCACCGGGACACAACAGGGGTTGAACGCCTTGCCGTTGATGTGGCTCGTACAGGCCTGGCACACGCCGAGGCCGCAGCCGTACTTGGGTCCCGTGACGCCCAGGACGTCCCGGAGCACCCAGAGCAGCCGGACGTCGTCCTCTATGTCCACGGTCACGGTCTCGCCGTTGAGGATGAAGGTGTGTTCGGGCACGGTTGTTCCTGGTCTCCTAGTAGGCGCGGCCGAGGCCGTCGGTCGGGGACGCGGGGATCGGCGGGGTGGTGGGCAGCGGCTCGAAGCCGAGTGGTTCGGCGTGGTTGACCGGGAAGCTGGTGGGCATGGTTCCGGTCGCGCGGCCGTAGGCGCAGGCCACTGCGGCCATCGCGCCCGCGACCGCCAGCTCCCCCGCGCCACCGGGCTTGCCGGTGGTCGGCGGCATCACGACGATCTCCAGCTCCGGCGGCGTGTTCCACTGCCGGGTGTAGTAGTAGTTGTCCCAGCTGCCCTCCAGGAAGTAGCCGTCCTCGAGGTGGAGACTGGAGCTGAGGGTGATGGCGATGCCGTCCATGATGCCGCCCATCATCTGGGCCTGAAGGCCACGGGGGTTGACCGCCAGCCCCACGTCCACCGCGCACACGACCTTGGTCACGCGCGGGCCGGCGTACGCGTCGCGGATCTTCCGCCCGGTGGTCTGCGGACGGCAGTCGATCTCGGCGAGGACCGCTACCACGGCGTGGTACTCCGGGTGGATCGCGATGCCCTGCGCCGTCCCTGCGGGCATGCTCCGTCCCCAACCCCCCACCTCGGCCACCTTGTCCAGTGCTGCGCGGGCCCGCTCGTCCTTCAGGAAGGTGCGGCGGAACGCGTAAGGGTCCTTGCCCATGCGTTTGGCCAGCTCGTCCACCACCAGTTCCTGCGCGCACCGCACGTTCGGCGAGTAGATGTTGCGCATGGACCCGGTGTTGAAGCCCTTGTCGGTCTCGCTGAGCAGCTGGGTGACGACACCGAAGTTGTAGGGAGTCTGCTGGGTGAGCGCGAAGATCGTCTCGGAGAAGGTGAGGTCGCCGACGGGTAGTCGAGCGGCTTCGGAGGTGATGATCTCGCCGACACCGTGCCCGAAATCGGTGGCCACAGAGGTGTGGCGCTGGTCGTAGGTGAGCACCTCCCCCAGCGCGTATGTGGCCCTGACCCGGGAGGTGGCCATCGGGTGCGTGCGGCCCTGACGGAAGTCGTCCGTGCGGTGCCACATCAGTTTGACCGGCTTGCCCATCGCCTTCGAGATCTCGGCGGCCTCGGCGGCGGCGTCGTGGAAGAGCTTGCGCCCGAAGGAACCGCCACCCTCGGTGACGTGCACTTTCACCGCGCTCGCCGGAAGACCGAGCGTCAGGGCGATCTGCTCCTGCGCGGTGATGGGGGACTTCAGGCTCGCCCAGATCTCGGCCGAGTCCTCTCGTACGTCGGCGATGGCGCAGTTGGTCTCCAGGGCGCTGTTGCCGGCGAAGTGGAAGGTGAAGCGCGCGTCCACGGACTTCGTCAGCAGATCCAGGGCGGGAAGCGGCAGTTCGGCCCTGCGCAGTTTGTCGCGGATCGTGTCATCGGACGCGCCGTGGGCTGTTCCCGGCCCCCAGGTCACCTTCAGGGCGCGTACGGCGTCGATGCACTGCCCGAACGTCCGGCCGCGCACGGCGACACCCGTGGAGATCCGCACGACGTCGGTGATGCCGGGCATGGCCCGCACCTCGTCCAGGTTCTCCACCGAACGCACCGTGCCGTTGATCGTCGGCGGCCGGCACACCATGGTCGGCAGCGCGCCCGGTACGTGCAGGTCCATCGCGAATTTCTTGCGGCCCGTGACCGCCTCCAGCGCGTCGATGCGCCCCTGCGCCGTTCCGATCATCGTGAACTCGGAGGGCTCTTTGAGGGTGACCGATACTCGAGTGGTCGCTGTACCGGCCGCTTTCTGGGCCAGTTCGCCGTAGGTGAGGCTTCTGCCTGTTGTGGTGGAGGTGACAACCCCTGCCTTGGCGGTCAGGGAGCCCACCGTCTCCCCCAGTTCCAGGGCCGCGGCCTCAAGGAGCCGGCCACGTGCCACGGCGGCCGCGACCCGGATCGGGGTGAAGGTGGAAATGGTGGTGTTCGACCCGCCGGTGAGCTGGTTGAACACCAGCTCGGGGCGGGCGTCGGCCAGCGTGACACGGATCTTCTCCAGCGGAAGGTCGAGCTCCTCGGCGATGAGCATCGCACTCGAGGTGGTGATGCCCTGCCCGACTTCGGCGCGGGGCAGCGCGAACGAGGCCGTGCCTTCGGTGTCGATCCTGATCGTGATGAGGTTCGCCGTGGGCAGTGTGGCGTGGGTGAGCATGTCGTTCAGGTCGTAGATCTCGGCCGGCCCGGGCGGGGAGGGAATCGCCGCGGATGCCCGGGCGGGAGCGAGGACTTCCTCGCCCAGCTGGGCGGCCACCGTCAGAGTCGAGGCGGCCAGCACGTATCCGAGGAATCTTCGGCGGCCCATGCCGTCCGGCGCGGAAGGGGATTCCTGCTTCGCCAGGCGGCCGTGATCTTCCATCGACTGTCCTCCTGACGACGTGCGGTGCACCCGGGTGTGGCCAGGGACGGGGCAGGCGCGGCGGCGTCCCGTACCGCTTGCGCACCCGATCCGTTCATGGCAGCTCTTGACTGTGCACGGGTGGCGCGTATCCCGGAAGATCTCCGCCGCGCTTCTCCTCAGAAACCGCGCAAGGCGCTTCAGTTGTGAAGCTCCGGGTGCCCTTGGCCACAAGGGTCGGGTCAGGCGCGGCAACGCACGAACCCCACCCCGCATACCGCGGAGTGGGGTTCGCATGCGAGCGCCGGGCAGGCCTTGCACCTGCATCTTCCCGCAGGAAGCGGGACGTCTTTCCTTGGACCACCAACGCGAGACCAGGCACCAGGAGTTGTGGTGACCAGCTCTGGTTCAAGCATAGCCCATGCTCAGCGGCCGAGGGCCGCCAGTGTCGTGCGGGCACGGGCGCGCAGCCGTTCGTCCTTGCGGATGATTTCGTCCTCGAGCCCGAAGTCCACCACCCTCGGATCGCGGTCGGCCAAGGCGGCCAGTCTGCGCAGATGCTCGTCGGTGAGTGCGGGCGCGCCCAGGGCCGAGAGTGCTTCAAATGCGGTGTCGGGGTCGGCGTTGCTCTCCGCGGCGTCCAGGACCAGATCGGCCAGCGTGCCGCGGTCCAGTGGCTCCCGGAGCTCCTCCTCGGGTCCGATGGCCGTCAGTGCGAGCGCAGCGGCGGGTGCGTGCAGTGGCGTGGCAAGCATCCGTTCCAGCGCCGGCCGCAACGGCTGCGCGGCGGGCCCGAGCCGTGCTGCCAGCCGCGCTGCCCGGATTCCCGTCCAGCGGAACCAGGGCCCGTCGGCTGCCGCGAGCACTCCGTCGAGTACCCGTACGGATTCGTCGGCGTCGCCGGTGATCTGCCACAGCGCGTCGGCCAGCGCCACGTCGCCGTCCAGCTGTGGGATGGTCCGGTCCTGTGCCGGATCGCTGAGCGCGGCTCGGAGGTCGGGCACGATGTCGTCGGCATCCTTGCCGAGTCGGGCGGCAAGCTGGGCGGCTTGGGGCAACCGGTGACCTCCGTGGGCGAGTTCGGCGCGGATGGCGGTGAGGAGGGGGTGCGGTTCGCCGTTCAGCTCGTACAGGGCGTGCGCCGCGGCGAGGCGGCCGTCCTCGGGGCCCTGCCGGACTGCCTTGGCCAGCCGGCGCTGGATGCGCCTGCGGATCGCGCCCTCGTCGGGGCACACGGCCCTCAGCGCCTTGGGCCCGGCGAGTGGGATGCGGGGCAGCGCGTCGAGGAGTTCGGGCACAGCGGCGGCGGCCGCCTTGCCCCATGAGGCGAGCAGCAGCGCGAGATGGATCGGTTCGTTTCCGCTCAGCTCCGGGTCGGCGAGACGGCGGCGGACCGCGTCCAGCACAGCGGGTGTGAAGGGCAGGGCGGCCTCGTCCGTCGCACGTACGCCACGGGCGCCGGCCGCGACAGCCAGCGCGCGCGGCCGTTGCGGCAGGTCAATGGCGAGCAGTGGTGCGGCCTGGTCGGGTGCGATGGTCATGAGTGCCGCCAGTGCGCGGTCGGCCGTGTCGCCGCCGCTGCCGGCGAGCCGGGCGAGTGCCGCAGCGGCCGGACCCGCCTGCTCTGCGATCTTGCCCAGCAGGGGCAGTACGCGTGGTACCGACGACGGATCGTCCAGCAGAGGCAGCAGCAGGGGGACCAACCTCGCCGGGGCGGCACGGGAGATCATGCATGCGTGGTCGGCGGCCCACACTGCTTCCTCCCGGACCTCCGGCGCCGGAGTGCGCAAGGCGGCGTCCAGCAGCGCAAGGGCGGCTTCACGTCCCTGGTCCGTATCACGGCGCAGGAGGACGTCGACGACGGCCTGCAGCGGTTCGCGCTGCTCGTCGTCGAACCGCCCGGCGACCAGGTCGTTGGCCGGGAGCACCGAGAGCAGCGTGTCGTGCTGGGTGGCGTCCCACGGCAGCCCCGCATCCAGACAGGCCAGTACGCCGGCGATGCGCAGCTCCGCCGGACCCGCCGAATCCAGGGCGGCGGTGGCCGCAGCCACACTCCTCGCCGGATCGACCCGGACCATGGCGGCCAGCAGCTCCGCCCGGACGATGCCTTCCTGCTCCATGGCCCAGCGCCGTTCCAGCGCGGGCCACGCCTCGGCACCGGCGGCGGTGTGCCCCACCGCCCAGGCCGCGGCCTGCCGAACCCCCGCGTCGTCCGAAGCCAGCAGCGGCAGGATCACGGGCAGCTGTGCGGCGACCGCCTCGCGACAGGCACCCGGCGCAAGGCCGTGCTCGTCACTGCTCGCGGCTATGGAGCCGAGGAGCACCAGCAGATCGGCGCTCCGGCGCCCGGCAGCCGCCAGCCTGGCCAGGAACGGCACCGCCTCGGCCGTCGCGGGGTACACCGTGCCCTGATGCAGGATGTTGCCCCAGAACTCGTACAGCGCCTGCTCCGCCGCCTGTGTGTCGGTGCCTGCCAAAGCACGCAGTCCGCCGGGCACATCCTCCGCACTGCCGTATGCATGTACCAGCGTGGCCCAGGGCCGGTCGTCGAGGCCGGTGAGGACATCTGCGAGTTCCATGACCGGATCTTGGCAGAAGGCTCTGACAGTACGGACGACGGGTCCGGGGCGGCAGCGGCCTGCAGCGTGTCGACGGTCAGGACGGTCGGCTCAGCAGGCGCAGGGCCGCCGCCCGAAGCCGCTCGTCGGGATGCGGGATCTCGGGCGGCCAGGCGACCGGCATCAGGCGCAGTGGCGACCAGGCGAGATGCCGCAGCCGGGGCCGCAACTCCTCCGGGACGGCTCCGATCTCGACCAGTGCTTCCAGTGCCCGGAGCCCCACCGGGGAAGCTCCGGTCAGTTCGGCGAGCACCGGTACAGCTCGTTCGGGGTCGCCGGTGATGGACCAGTGGGCCTCGGCCGCGGCCATCCGCGTCCAGGCGCCCGGGGCGTGCAGAAGCTGTTCGACGGCGGGCAGCAACGGGGAGCCCGCTGCACCAAGGCGGCCGGCCTCCGGCAGGTACCAGTGCTTCTGTTTGCCTCTGGACAGCAGAAGCTCCAGTACCTGTACTGCGGGGGCGGGGTCCTTGCTCAGCCGTGCATGGGAGGCGGCCGATGCCGCCCGCAGCATCTCGTCGGTGCTGTTCATGGCCGCGGCGAGTACGTCCAGGAGGTCCGGTTCGGTGACAGCCGCCGTGTCGTCCACGGTGCCGAGCAGCCGGGCCACCGGGATGGCTGACCGGCGAGTTCTCAGCAGTTCGATGAGTTCGGGCAGCAACTGCTCGGCGGTGGCTGGGGTGAGGGCGCTGATCAGGGCGGTGAGACCGCTGGAGTCGGCATTGCGCAGGACCTGGCGGATGGGCCCCAGAGCACGGTGGTCAGCTGTCAGTTCGGCAAGGGCCTTCACCGACGGCTCGAACGACCCGGTGAGCACCCTGGGGTTCCCGCAACGGGCCAGGGCGGTTTGGGCTGCGGCGGAAACGCGCGGATCGGTGGTGGCGGCGTGGCGCACAAGGATTGCACGCACGTCTGCATCCGGTTCGCGAACACGTGGTATCCAACGGGCGATGGCCTCCAGCCGCATGGCCAGCGCATCGTTGTCGCGCTGCTGCGGCAGGGCTTCGGCCAGCACCGCCACCACCTGTGGCTCACGGTCCCGCCAGGTGTCGGCGATGCCGTCGGCCAGCCAGGAGCCGCGGCCGCCGAGATCGCCTTCGGCCACCCATGCCTCGGCCACGGCGAGCCCGGCGTGCGGGTCGGCGGTGAGCAGGTCGGTCAGCCGTTGCTCCTGAGTGCCCAGCCCGGCGAACGGGAAGTCGTCCTCGCCTGGGTCCGGCTCCGCACCGTCGGCGGCGAGGACCGCGACCAGGTCGGACGGGTACGGCGGCCCCGACCGTTCCAGGCCCAGCAGTGCGGCAGCCAGCCGGACCGCCGGGACCGGGCCGTCCAGTGCCGCGGCCTCCCGACGGCGGGCCGCTTCCGTGTCGGGGTCTATGTGGGCCAGGGCGGTCAGCGCGTCGGCACGGACCTCGGCGACCGGATCACTGTCGAACAGATCGGTCAGCTGCCGTACGGCACCGGGTGGTACCGGTTCCGCGCCGACCCCGCCCAGTGCGGCCAGCCGCACAGCCGCCCGGCGTACGGCCCGGTCCGGGTCGCCAAGGCACGGCAGCAACAGCGGCACTTGTGCGGCGACCGTCTCCCGTACGGCCTGCGTCACGGAACGCGTGCCGTCGGTTACCGGTGTCTCCGGCACGGGCTGGTCGGCCATGACCACGAGCAACATCAGCAGTTGCTCACGCTTGGCCACCGAGTGCAGCGCCGCATGGGCGAGGAACGGCACGGCCGCCACCGTGGCGGGGTAGACGGAGCCCTGGTGATGGACGTTGCCGTACAACTCGTACAACGCCTCGTCGATCTGCTCCACGTCCGTCGAGTACAACGCCCGGATCAACTCCGGGACGTCCTCGGCACTGCCGTACGCGTGCGTCGACGCGGACCAGTCGACGCTGTCCAATTCCCCTGGCGGCCTCACGACGACCGACCTTATCGTCCGCCCGGACCCATCACCTCGACCACGGGCTCATCGAAACCGCAGCCCACGACGCATGCTGTCATTGCCGGGGCGACGACCACACCATCGCGGGCTGCGGCCCGCGCCCGCAGCGCACCGATCACATGTTGCCTCCGGCGGGTGGTGACGGAGGCGAGGGCTGACAGCCCGGTTCAGGTCCGGCGGCCCGGCCTGTCGGGCTTCTCCGGGCCTGGATCAGCCGGCCCAGGCGGCGGGCCGGTGGGCTTCTCCAGGCCTGGATCAGCCGGCCCAGGCGGCGGGCCGGTGTCTCGTTGGGGTTGACTTCCTCCCCCTCGTGAACGAGGGGGATTCCCACGGCTCGCGCCGTGGGGTTTCCTGCTTCATCGCCGACTGCCCGCCCGGAGTGCTCCGTTGAGGTCTTACACCGGCTCCACAGGCCGACACCGCCAGTCCGGCGGCCAGAAGGTTACGCGCCGCGTTGGTGTCGCGGTCGTGCGTGGTGCCACAGTCGCACGTCCAGGTGCGGACGTTGAGCGGCATCTTCTCTTGCAGGGTGCCGCAGGTGGAGCACAGCTTGGAAGAGGGGAAGAAGCGGTCCACGGCGATCACTTCCCGCCCGTACCAGACGGCCTTGTACTCCAGCATGGAGCGGAACTCGCTCCAGCCCGCATCCGAGATGGCGCGGGCCAGGGAGTGGTTCTTGACCATGTTACGCACGGTCAGGTCCTCGATCACGATCGTTTGGTTTTCACGAACGAGACGAGTGGTCAGCTTGTGCAGGTTGTCACGGCGCCGGTCGACGATCTGGGCGTGGACCTTGGCGACCTTGCGCCGGGCCTTCTCTCGGTTCGCGGAGCCCTTGGCCTTCTTCGCGAGCCTGCGCTGGGCCTTCGCCAAGCGGGCGCGGTCACGGCGCTCGTGCCTCGGGTTGGCTACCTTATCCCCGTGGAGAGGGTCAGGAGGTGCTCCAGGCCGACATCGACCCCGACTGCCCCATCGGCGGCGGGAAGCGGCTTGATGGCCGGGTCCTCGCACAACAGGGAAACGAACCATCGTCCCGCCGTGTCCTGCGAGACGGTCACGGTGGACGGTTTGGCGCCTTCGGGCAGCGGCCGGGACCACACGATGTCCAGCGGCTCGCTCATCTTCGCCGGAGTCAGCTTCCCGTCGCGGAAGCGGAAACCGCTGGTGGTGTACTCGGCGGACTTCCGGGATTTCTTCCGCGACTTGAAGCGCGGGTACTTGGCCCGCTTGGCGAAGAAGTGGGTGAACGCCGTCTGCAAGTGCCGCAGTGTCTGCTGCAACGGCACCGACGAGACGTCGTCGAGGAATGCCAGTTCCCCGGTCTTCTTCCACGCGGTCAGCATCGCCCAGGTGGCGTTGTAGTTGACCCGTTCCTGCCGCGTCCACGCCTCGGTGCGGGCGGCGAGGGCGAGGTTGTAGACCTTCCGCACGCACCCGAACGTGCGCGACAACTCGGCTGCCTGCGCATCGGTCGGGTAGAAGCGGTACTTGAACGCCCGCTTCACGTGGTTCACGGCCATGCTCACAAACTAGTGCGGCCAAATGTAGAGATCAAAGCCAGCAGGATCAGGCCGCCTGCGGTGAGGGCCGCGGCCGCCCAGGCCGTCAGTCCTCCGCGTGCGAGGGCCAGGACGAACGCGGCAACCGCGCCAAGGGCGCTCCCGCATCGGGTTGCCGCGCTCATGACTGTCGTGCCTGGCGGAACGGACGGCGCAGGGTCAGGGACAGTCGCGGCGCGCCGAGCATGACCCGGAAGCAGAAGCGGGCTCGTTCCAGGCGGGTGGCGTGGGCTGCCAGTTCGGCGGTCCATTCCTCGCGCCAGCGTGCTCGTTGCCGGGCGGGCAGCAGCAGGGTGAGGGCGGCCAGCAGACGGCGGGTGAGGGCCTGGGTGGGCGGTGCGGGGTGCAGGACGGCCGAGGCGAGGTCGTGCAGTTCGCCGCCAACCGTCTCCAGTCCGGCCGCGCGGGCCAGGGGTGCGAAGACGTCGAGGGTTTCGCGGGCTTTGCGGTGTCGCGTGGCCGGGGACAGGAACGCGATGGTGCGCATGTTGTGGAGCCGGTCGGCGAGGCGGATGGCCAGTACGGCAGTCTCCCATGACGGTCCCGGCGCATCGTGGCCGGCGTCCGACGAGGTGTCGGCCGTGGGCTGTGGGAGCAGGGGCGTGGCGGGAACCGCTGCGACCAACTGGGCGACGTCCTCGCCGAATTGATCAGCAAGCCGGTGTGGCGGGCAGAGTGTGTCCTCCATGTCGTGCAGCAGGGCCGCGCACACGAAGGGCGGGGGCATACCCAGGTCGGCGACGATGGCCGCGACCGTGAGGCAGTGAGTGATGTAGGGAGCGCCACTGCGGCGTCGTTGGCCTTCATGCCATAAGGCGGCCTCGGCATGGGCGCGTTTGATCGACTCGGGGTCGGCGTCGGGGTGGTGCGAGCGAACGACGGCGAGGATGCCCTCGAGCGAGGGGGTCGCGCCCGGCCGCGCGGGGAACGTCGGTGCGGTGTACCGCTGTGCCGTCACTATGCGCCTCCGTCTGCGAGCGGGCGGGCGGCAGCCCATCCGGGAAGGGGCTTTTTCCGGGACCGGTAGGCACGTGCCAGGGCGTCGCGGGCCTGCTCTGCGCCCTGCTCGGTGATCCGGTAGAAGCGGCGGCGCGGGCGCCCGGCGTCCTGGTAAAGGGCCGGGTCCTCCCAGGTACTGTCCAGCCAGCCGACCTGTTCGAGCCGGGCGAGGATCGGATAGATCGTGCCCGACGGCAATCCCGCCAACTCGCACAGCTCAAGCCCGTAGCGCTGTCTGGCGGGGTCCTCCAGCAAAGCCCGCAGCACCAGTTGGGTCTGCAGGGTCATACGCGGCATACCCATACTCGTACTCTACATAGCCCCGTACGGACCGTCCAGAGGCTGTGACAGTACGTGAGGCCCTGTATGTCACCGATACGCCCCAGGCGATCATTTGCCTGCGGTCACGGCTTTGAGCTCGTCGAGCAACTCCTGGATGAGGTGCGACAGATCCTGGTCGTCGCCCCCGTCGACCCAGCGTTCGAACGCGATCTTGAACACGGCGATCCCCGCCTCGGCGGTCAGGCTCGCGACCGGTTCCCTGACGCCGCGTTGACGCAACGTGTCGGCGACGGCCGAGGACAACGACGCCAGCTTGATCAGCTCACGCTCCCGGAGCTCCGCGTTCGCGACAATGACGGCCTGGCGCCGTCGCGCGCTGTCGCGGCGCTCCCGGAACACTGCCGCCGCGGCGTCCAGGGCCGCAGCCATCGCGTCGATCGGCGCCGCGGATTCGGGCGCATCGGCGACGGTGTTCACAAAGAGCTCCTGCAGTGAACTCGCGCCCGCGAACAGCACCTCACGCTTGTCGGCGAAGTGCCGGAAGAACGTACGCTCCGTCAGCCCCGCACGTTTGGCGATCTCCGCCACCGTGGTCTGTTCGTACCCGCGCTCGATGTAGAGCTCCAGTGCCGCCTGCTCAAGACGGCCGCGCGCGTTTGGCTCCCATCGGCTCATGCCCCGGATCCTACTTGATGACAGCTGCTGACATCGAGCACAGTGCCTCGCAAGGCTTGAGCACACTCATCCGCGAGCTGCTGGGGTGGCAGCCGCCCCGTCTCCGGCCCCTCGAGGATCTTGACCAGGGCCACCACCTCAGCCGCGACATACACGCGGCCAGTCGAGTGACGGCTCATGGGGTGAAACCCGAGCGGGGCCGGGCCACACCGCCGAGCCTCTGGTTTCGGCAGAAAACCCCTTCGGTGCGGGGTTCTTCGGATGCGGCATGGCCGTGGTCGCCTCTCAACACGACTGAACACAGGGTGACGGCCATGGCAGCCGTGACGAACGGGCCGTGCTAAGCGAGGTTTATGAGACAGTCCCGAATCGCGGCATGTTCGTCCTCATTCCTCCTCGCCGTCGCGTGCACTTTCACCGGTGCCGCGACGGCGCAGGCGGCACCGCAAACAGCGGCCATGGGCTACGCGGCCCTCGGCGACTCCTACTCGGCCGGGGTCGGAGCCGGCAGCTACCTCGCATCCAGCGTCGACTGCCTGCGCAGCAGCCGGGCCTATCCCGCCCTGTGGGCCGCGGCCCATTCACCGTCGTCGTTCAGCTTCACCGCATGCAACGGTGCTCACACCAGTGATGTCCTGAATCGCCAGCTCGGCGTGCTCAGCACCCGTACCGGCCTGGTCAGCATCTCCGTCGGCGGCAGCGACTCGGGCTTCTCCGACGTCATGACGACCTGTGTGCTGCGGGGTGACAGCGCCTGCCTGTCCGCCATCGCCCAGGCGCGCTCGTACATGGACGGGACCCTGCCGGGCGACCTGGACCGTCTCTACACGGCCATCCGCAGGAAGGCCCCGGCCGCCCGTGTCGTGGTTCTCAGCTATCCGCACCTGTACAAGCTCAACGGCAGCTGCAAGGGGGGCCTCTCGGAGACCGAGCGGTCCGCCATCAACAACGCCGTGGACCATCTGGACGGCGTGATCGCGAAGCGGGTCGCCGACCACGGATTCGCCTTCGCCGACGTCAGGTCCTCGTTCACGGGACACGAGATCTGCTCGACCAGCCCCTGGCTGCGCAGCGTCAACTGGCTGGCCGTCACCGAGTCGTACCACCCCACGGAACTCGGGCAGTCCCGCGGTTACCTTCCCGTCTTCGCCGGCGCAACCTGAACACCTCCGTGTACGCGACGAAGGAGGTGACGAGCTACCTGGTGAGGACGGTGGTCGCTGAGGGGCTGCGCTGAGGCGTATGCGGACGGATCGAGGGCTCGGAGCGCGCGGCCCCACACGGCTCGGGAGTTTCCGGCGGGAAGTCACGGTTACGACAGCGCCGCCTTCGGGCGGGCTGTGCCGACTCTCGGTGGGACGGTCGCCCCCATGAGCAGGCTCGACGCGGTCAGCAGTCCCGCGACCGAGGTGCGAAGCTCGTGCGCGATGTTCGCCGTCACGGCGCATCCGGCCTCGAACCGGGTGGCGAGGGCCGGCGGCATCGCATGGACGGCCTCGGAGAGCTGGGCGATCTCGTCCCCTCCGCGCTGGGGCAGGCGGGCGAAGTTCTCGGAGCGACCCTTCTCGGGCTGGTTCCAGCTCCCCGTCCTTGATCCGGACAGCCTGGCGAAGGGACCGCCACAGCCGGCGGACCACCTGCATGTTCGTGGGCGCTTTCGCGAGGCCCGTCGCTGGGGCCCTCGTGGCTGGAGCCTCCGCTGCCGTATCGTTCCGCCATCCGAACCGGACAATATTCTCCGGTTGTTACTCTCCGTGTATGAGTCTCGCGGAGAGCAGTCGTACGGGCGACCGCGCCCTGCGCGCCGACGCCGCGCGGAATCGGCGACGCATCGGCCAGGAAACGCGCCGGCTTTTCCAGGAACGCGGACTCGACGCTCCGCTGGACGAGGTCGCCGAGCGCGCCGGAGTCGGCGCGGGAACGCTCTATCGTCAGGCGCGGGGACGCTCTACCGTCATTTCCCCACCCGGGAGAGCCTGGTCGAAGCGGCCTTCGAAGAGGAGTTCCTGAAGTGGGCCGCGATCGCCGAGGAGGCGTTGCAGTGCGACGACCCCTGGATCCGGTTCAGCACTTTCGTCGAGCGGATCTGCGGTGCCATGGCCACCGACCGCGGGTTCAGTGATCTGGTCGTCAGTGTGCTGCCCACGTCCCGGACGGCCGGGTCGCTCTGCAAGCGCCGGAACCGCGCCCTGTCCGCACTCGTGCGTCGCGCCCAGGAGGCGGGTGCGCTCCGCGAGAACTTCGTGCCCGAGGACGTGATGCTCTTCCTCATGGCGAACGCCGGCGTCGTACAGGTGACCCACGCCCCGGCTCCCCACGCCTGGCGTCGGCTGGTCGCCTTCCTGCTCAGGCGTGCCGGGCGGGAGACACGGGACCACTGCCCGCCGCGCCCAACCCCGGCAGACCGAGCGGGCGATGCTCGGCCACGCCACCGCCATGCGCCTGGGCCCAAGGAACAGGCCAAGGGCTGAGGCCTCCGACAGCTTTCGATCACCGGACCGTCTGCTCGGAGTCCTGTCTCCGTCTCCTCTGCCGACGGGACTGACCCGCTGCCTGCTCTGCCCGATGTGTGCCTCATGTCACGACCCGGATCCCCTCTTGGGCGGTCTCCACGGAAATATCAGGAGACCCGCCTCCAGTTATTGCTGACATCTGTGGGCGGGCTCTCTGGAGGCTGACATGCACAACGGCCGGACGGGTCAGAGGAGGTGGCTGCGATGAGCCACCTCATGCCGGGAATCCTCCGCAGTCGCCCCGAGCGCCCCGTTTCGGCCTCGGCGCCGCGCGCACCATGGCAGCGCGGCGCCTTCGTCCTCCTCGCGGTCGGCCTGGACGCAGCGGCCGTGATGATGCTCTTGAGCAGGAATTTTCCGAACGCGCTGGCCGGTGTACTCCTGGCCGCCATCGGCTGGTTCACCACCGGGAGGATCGCTGCCTGGTACCCCACGTCCTCACGCGCGGTCCTCGAGGAACCGACACGCCGATGAGCCAGGCAACCGGGAACCCGACGGCAGCCGACCCCTCCGCAGAGCCCCCACCACCGGAGGGCTTGGCCTGTGCGGGCCGCCTCAGCAGTGGCGGCCGTGACGACGTGTTCGAGCGGCGCCGACGGCACACCCTCGAATTGCTCGCGGCGTCCGCGCTGGGACTCATCCCGTGGACGGTGATCATGGGACTGACGCTGCCGTCCGACTACCGCGTCCACGCCTGGCGCACGACCTGGGTCGGCTTCGACATACTGCTGCTCTCCGCCTTCGTGGCGACGGCCGTCCTCGGTCTGCGCCGCCACCGCGCAGCGGTGATTCCCGCTCTGGCAACCGCCGTCCTGCTGGTGTGCGACGCGTGGTTCGATGTCTCGCTCGCCTTCGGCACTCCTGGGGTTTGGGCATCGGCCGCGCTGGCCGTCTTCGTCGAACTGCCGACAGCGGTCTACATCTTCCGCCGCGTCCACTCGCTGCTGCGACTGCAGTGGACACCGCGGCAATCGACGGGCTGATTTTCCGGCGCGCCCGTGAACCCAGGGCCGCTTCGCTGCCTGCCCTGAGAAAACCGATCGGTCTACAGTCGGGCCCATCGACTCGAGGATTGTTCAACAAACGCCTCGGCCGACCTTTCGGCCCGCGCCAGGTCCAGCCAGGCCGCCACCTGCAACGGCAGGGCGCGCTTCGCCCACCAACCATCCGGTCGCTTCGTCGTAGTCAAGGACGCAGGTGGGGCTGGCATGGATGCCGAGCTTGTGCTCCAGCAAGTCCGTGTGGACCGAGTTGCGCTCACCGGGGGTACCGTCGGCGTTCGGCAGGAACTTCGGCACGACGAACAGGGACAGGCCACCGAGCCCCTGGGGTGCCCCCTCGGTGCGGGCCAGGACCAGGTGAACGATGCTCTCGGTGAGGTCGCGATCGCCCCACGTGATGAAGATCTTCTGGCCCTTCAGCGCCAACTGCCGCCCTCCCGTGGCCCGGGCGCTGGTGCGGGCTTCCGGACCCAGCCGGAGAGCGACATGGGAGCGGCCCGGATATCCATGGCCAGGCCACGGAACCGCCTACTCGCCGGCGCGCGCCATGAGCAGCGGCTGGAAGAAGCCCGTCTCCCGCGGCATCCGCCACTCAAGGTCCGTGAACCCCGCATCAGCCGCAAGACCGTTCAGCCGGTCGCGGCCGAGCGCCCAGTACGCGGTCCGGCGGACCTTGACGCGCCATCCCCCGCCCTCGGGAAACAGCTGGAAGTGCTCCAGGTCGTAGTGCTCGCCGTCGTCGTGCCAGTGCCAGAGCTGGAAGGTGACGGTACGCTCTCCGCCATTGGTGGGCCCGGCGGGCTGGCTGATCTGCGGGGGCGTCGAGGTGGGGCGGTCGCGCAGCAGTTCATCGTAGGGGCGGGTGCTGATGAGCAGCCGGCCCGACGGACGCAGCACGCGGCGCATCTCGACCAGGGCGCCACGCACGTCCTGCTCCGTCAGGAGGTGGGGCAGTGCGTTGTCGGCGCAGACGACGGCGTCGAACCGGCCGCCGGGGAACGGCAGGCGCCGCATGTCGGCAGCGGCCGTGAGGAGCGTCAGCCCCCGGGCGGCGGCCTCCCGGGCAGCGCGGGAGGCGGCGCGGGGGCTGAGGTCGGTCCCGGTAACGCGGTGTCCGCGCAGCGCCAGGCCGATCGCCTGCGTGCCGATGCCGCAGGAGCAGTCGAGCACCTCACCACGGTCCTGACCGATCAGGGCGTCCAGGGCGGCGCCCTGCCGACGGATGCCCGCATCCCAGTCCGCATAGATCAGGTGGTAGTCGTCGGCCAGTTCGTCGTAGAAGCGTGCCACCGATGCGTCGGGCATGGGCCGAGGCTACAGCTCCCGGCCAAACTGGCCGCGCACCCGACAGTGCGGGCCGTGCTCGCCCGGCATGAAGCCGGTGAGGCCCAGAACCCTCCCCCGGTGATCGACGCGGCCTGGCTGCGCAAACTGTGCCTGGCGGCGGGTGCGGATGACGCGGCCGCGGTCAGCCTGGACCATCCCGACCTGGCCCGTGCTCAGGCATCCCGTGCGCCGAGGCTGCTGAGGCCGGCATGCGCATCGCGTGGGGGTCTGCGCCGGGCGTCCCTGCCTGCTGCGCGGTAGCCGGTGTCCTGGAGCGCCTGGGTGATCGTGCGGGCGGCGTGGTTGGCCTGGTCGTCGGTCTGGTGGAACTCCTGGTTGACCACGATGCGGGCCGGGGAGCGGTAGTTGTCGCGGTTCATCCGGACGACGAGCGAGATCAGGGTGCGTGTGCCGGGCAGTGCGGCCAGCGCGTGCTCGCGCTCACCGGCTCAGACGACCCGCTGGCCGATGCCCAGCATGTTCCCCTCGCTGTCACGGAACCAGGCGCCGCGTTCACCCCGTGCGCCCTTGCTCGGGTAGTTCCCCTCGATCTCGGCGATTCCGTCCCTCGTACGGAGTCCGGGTACGTCGACCTCTTCGAACACCACGCCGCGACGTCTGAGCTCAGCCATGGCCGACTCGATGTCGTCCACCTCCCACGCCATCTGGGTGAAGGTGCCGGGAGAGGCCCCCGTCGACCGGAACACTACGAAGTCCACGCCTCCGCACCGATACAGCAGCCCGCCCGGGCGTTCGTCGACGGGCTCCAGACCGAGATGCTCGGAGTAGAAACGCCGCGCCCGGTCCAGGTCCTGGGCCGGCAGCCTGGTCGCCACTCGGCCCCGGGCCAGAGGGTTCTTGTCGTCTGGGTTCATGCCCCCACTGTCCCGTGGACAGTGCCGCAGCGCCTCGGGAGGCGGCGGCCCGACCTGTCGCGAGTCCCGTGGCCGTTCCGTACGCCAGACGTAGGGAAAGACCCGAGTTCCCTGCCCTCTACTCCGTGACGAAGTCGGCCATCATCGCCATGTCCTCGTGCTCGAGGTTGTGGCAGTGAAGCATGAATCGACCTGGGTAGTCGGTGAATCGGGTGACGACCTCCACGGATTCGGCGGGGCGTAGATCCACGGTGTCCTTCCAACCCGCGTCGTACGGGCCCGGCGAGCGGCCATTGCGGGCGGTCACCTGGAAGTGGTTGAGGTGGAGGTGGACAGGGTGATGGAAATCGGTGACGAACCGCCATACCTCGGTGGTGCCGAGGCGGACAGTGGCCAGTGGCCTACCGGGCTCATAGGGGCGGCCGTTGATGGCCCAACCGGTGGATCCGGCCCGCCGCTGGAAGTGGAAGGTACGGGTCACCGCGGCCCGGTTCGGCTGCGGCGCGGGTATCGCGGACAGCCGGGCGGGTATGCGTGAGTCGTCGGCCGGAGGCCGGGTGGTGGAGATGTCGAAGCGCATGACGGACGCGGTGCTGCCGCTGCCCAGGAGGTTGACCAGCCGTACGCGGGTGCCGGGCCGGTAGCGGGAGAAGTCGACGACCACGTCGAAGCGTTCGGCAGGGGCGATGTCCAGTGTGTCGTGCACGAGTGGCCGCTCCAGCAGACCGCCGTCGCCGCCGATCTGCACCAGGGCCCCGCCGCCGGGCGGCTGGGGATCGAGCGCCAGGCGGTAGCGACGGGCGTTGGAGGCGTTGAGCAGGCGCAGACGGTAGCGCACCCGCTGGGTCTCCAGCACGGGCCAGGGTGCCCCGTTGACCAGGATGACGTCGCCCAGGACCCCGTCCATGTACGGGTCGGTGACGCCCGGCAGGCGCTGGGCGGCGTCGAGGGCGGGGTACCTGAAGGCACCGTCGGCAGCGAAGGACCGGTCGGCGATCATCAGCGGGACGTCGCGTTCGCCGCGGGGCAGCGGCAGTGCCTCTTCCTCGTCGTCGTGGACCAGGTGGAACCCGGCCAGGCCGTGTCAGACGTTCGGCCCGGTGAAGCCCATGCGGTGGTCGTGGTACCAGAGCGTGGCGGCCCGCTGCTCCATCGGGTACGTGTACGTGCGCTGCCCGACGGAAGCGTCCTGTGAGCCGGCCGCCCCGGACATGCCCGGCATCCCCGTCATGCCGTCGACGCCGGCTCCGGAGCCCGTGACGTTCCGCGGCACGATCAGCGCGGTCGGATAGCCGTCGCTCCCGTACGGGGTGTGGCCCCCGTGGAGGTGGACCACGGTCGGGTGCGGGAGTTCGTTGCGATGCCGCACAACTGTCCGGCGTCCGGAACGGGAGACGATGGTCGGCCCGGGGAACGTGCCGTCGTAGCTCCAGGCGCTGGTCTCCAGCCCCGGGAGGATCCTCAGTCGTGCCGTCCGTTGGGTGATCTCGTACACGTCTGTCGTGCCGCTGGAGCGGACCGGTCGGAGTACGGACGGCACGGGCAGCGGTACCTCGTACGGTCGCGGCAGGGCTGCCCGGCTGCGCAGCAGCAGCCCTGGCTGACCTGACGTCAGCGCCCCGCCGGCCACGGCCCATCCGCCGGCGGTGAGCGCTCCGCCGCCCACGGCCGCCGTGGCGAGAAGGCGGCGCCTGCTGATGCCTCTGGTCATACCGGCTCCTCCTCGCCGCTCCGGGCCCGGAGCGATCGGTCCGGGTGCTGCGCCGGGCGCCAGGCCCAGACCAGCATCAGAAGAGTGCAGGCGATGATCGCCACACCCAGCGGGACGTGCACGGCGAGCACCCGCCCGTATCCCATGGCGATCTGCCCCGCCTCCGCGCCGAAGAGCGCGGCACACACCATGACCGGCCAGCGCGGCCCTCCGCCGGGCCGCCACAGCAGCAGTGCGGCCACGGTCTGCGCCACGGCGGTGAGCCCGGTGGCCGTGGCATTGAGCGCATGCAGGTCGAGGGCTCCGTAGTGACCGGACAGGAAGCTTCCGGCCAGCACGGCCTGCCCCAGAGCGAGGGCGGCCTCGCAGGTCACCACGGTCCGGAAGACCACGAGAGTCCATCGCCGCGCGTACGGACGCCCGGCATTTGCGCACTCAGGCGGCTCTCCCACCGGACGCGACGACACCACAATCCTATTAGGCATGGATGAGATAGTGCCACATGGAACCATCTCATCGGAACCAGTCTCGTGTTCCCCTATGCTTGATGCCGATGAACCCGCCCGAGTCCACTCCCCGTTCGTTCGGCACCGGCCCCGTCCGTGTCGGCCCGCTGCTCCGCCTTGCACAGCGGCGCGCCGCGCAGACGTTCGCCGAGGCGTTGCGCCCGCTGGGCATCGAGGGCCGTCACTACGGAGTGCTGCTCAACCTCGGAACGCATGGACCACTCAGCCAGCGCCGGCTCATCGACTTCACCGCCAGCGACAAGTCCACGATGGTGCGCACCGTCGACGATCTGGAGGCACGTGGCCTGGTCGCACGGCGCCCCTCCCCCACCGACCGCCGCGCCTACGCGGTCGAGATCACCGAGGACGGCAGGGCACTGTTCACCGAGGCCTCCCTGATCGCCGACGAGGTGGCCGCCCGCCTCCTCGACGGCATGAGCGAGGACGACCAGGAACTCCTGTGCACGCTCCTCGAGCGCTTCGTCTCGGCTGGGAAGGCTTAGAGATCATCTGAATCCGGCCCGTTCGGTGACGCCTCCGCGCGGCCGGACCACGACCGGCAGACGCTCCACCGCCGTCACCCACTCGCACCGGCGACCCTAATTCTCGGAGTGAACCTCCATATGGGTGATTTGCTGCGCACCCCAGCGGTGCAGGGAGCCGGAAACACCCCCCTTTTGAGCGTCACCTTCGCGTCATCGCGATCGAGGCCGAGTGGCAACTTGACGATGGCCGAATGAAACTGAAGCGCACGGTTTCGTGATCACATCAGAGAGCGCGACCTCGCGGCTTCCGGATTGCTCGGTTCGGCTCTTTACGAACGTGAGGAAACGGACTCGCCAACTGGCTCATGCTCATTGGGATTTCCGCAAGGAGTTCGCATCGTGGAGAAGTCTGCCGAGGTCTTGATATCCGGGCCGCATGAACGTGCGCTCGTCGGGAACGGCGGCACCGACCCGACGCCGACAGACACCGAGAGGAAACTGGCCGAAGTACTGGCTGACGTCGTGTGCGTCGAACACATCGCGCCCGACAGCAACTTCTTCGACGACCTGGGCGCCAACTCCTTGGTCATGGCTCAGTTCTGCGCACGGATCAGGAAGCGGTCCGATCTGCCCTCCGCATCCATGAAGGACATCTATCGGCACCCCACCATCCGAACCCTGGCAGCCGCTCTCGCGGACGCCACTCCCGCTCCTGTCGTTTCACCGCTCCCGATCGATTCGCCTCCCCCGACATCGCCGTCGACGCAGGTGATGTCGCCCGCGCGAGCGGGGATGGCGAGCACGTCGGCCTATGTCCTGTGCGGAACACTCCAGTTGTTGATCTTCCTGGGCTATTCCTTCGTCACCGGACTTGTGGCCGCTAAAGGTTATGAATGGGTGGCCACCGGTTCAGGCCTGACCGACATCTATCTTCGGTCGATCATGTTCGGCGGCCTCGGCTTCGTCGCCATCTGCGCATTCCCCGTCGTGGCCAAATGGATCCTCATCGGCCGCTGGAAACCTCGCGAGTTCCCCGTCTGGAGTCTCACCTATCTGCGCTTCTGGATCGTCAAGGTGCTGCTCCACGCCAACCCGGTCCTCTTCTTCGTCGGCAATCCGCTGTATGTGCTGTACCTGCGGGCGCTGGGCGCACATATCGGCAAGGAGGTCACGATCCTCTCGCACTCCGTACCGGTCTGCACCGACCTGCTCACGATCGGCGCCGGTACGGTCATCCGCAAGGACTCGCACTTCCTCTGCTACCGGGCGCACGCCGGGCACATCCAGACCGGCCGCATCACTCTCGGCCGGGACGTGTTCATCGGCGAAAAGACCGTGCTCGACATCGACACGTCGATGGGCGACGCAGCCCAGCTCGGCCACACATCAGCCCTCTACCGAGGCCAGGTGGTCCCCGCCGGGGAGCGTCGGCACGGATCGCCGGCGCAGCCCACGGAGATCGACTACGTGAGGGTCGCGCCGGCCCGGTGCGGCACGCTGCGCCGGGCCGGTTTCGGCCTCGCCACCCTGCTCCAGCTGTTCCTCGTGTACGTACCGCTGACCGTCGGCGGTACGTACATGCTGTTCACGGAGGTTCCGGCGCTCGGCAAGCGACTGGAGCCCAAGACGGCCGGACTCACGTCGTCGGAACTCCTCATCGACGCGCTGCCCCTGTCCGTCGCACTGTTCTTCGGCTTCGTGTTCGTGGGCCTCGCCCTGCTGTTCACCGTTCCACGCCTGTTGAATCTGGTCGTCAAGCCCGACAAGGTCTATCCGCTCTACGGCTTCCACTATTCCGTGCACCGGACGATGTCCCATATGACGAACATTCGGTTCTTCGCCTGGCTCTTCGGTGACAGCTCGTACATCGTCCATTATCTTCGCGGCCTGGGATACGACTTGTCCAAGGTGGAGCAGACCGGGTCGAACTTCGGCACGGAAGTGCAGCACGAGTCGCCGTATCTGGTTTCTGTCGGCAGTGGAACGATGGTGGCCGACGGGCTCTCCATCATCAATGCCGACTTCTCGAGCACATCCTTCCGGGTGTCCCGGGCGACGATCGGTCCGCGCAACTTCCTCGGGAACAACATCGCCTACCCCACGGGCGGCAGAACAGGGGAGAACTGCCTGCTTGCGACGAAGGTGATGGTTCCTCTCGACGGTGAGATCCGCCAAGGTGTCGGGCTGCTCGGCTCGCCGTGCTTCGAGATTCCGCGGTCGGTGGAACGTGACTCCCGGTTCGACCATCTCAGGACCGGAGCGGAATTCCACCGCAACCTCGCCGCAAAGAACCGCTACAACATCCGCTCGATGATCTTGTTCCTGCTGGTGCGATGGCTGCACGCCTTCGTTCTCACGGCGCTCGGTCTCGCCTCCGTCGGCCTTTACGGAGTCGTCGGGCATGTGGTGATCGCCGCGTACCTGGCCCTCGCCCTCGGGTTCACCACCCTCTACTTCGTCCTGGTTGAGCGCTGCATCGGGTCGTTCCGTCCTCTGCGTCCCAGGTTGTGCTCCATCTATGACCCCTACTTCTGGTGGCACGAACGCCTGTGGAAGGTGCCGGACGAATACCTCAACGTTTTCAACGGAACCCCGTTCAAGAACGTGGTCTGGCGGCTGCTGGGTGTTCGTGTCGGCAGCAGAGTGTTCGATGACGGCTGCTATATGACCGAGCGGACGCTCACCACCATCGGGAACGACTGCACACTCAATGCCGGGACCAAGATCCAGTGCCACTCACAGGAGGACGGCACCTTCAAGTCCGACCACAGCACGCTCGGTCCGGGCTGCACCCTCGGGGTCGGCGCACACGTGCACTACGGCGTGACGATGGGCGACGGCGCCGTACTGGCACCTGATTCCTTCCTCATGAAGGGCGAGGAAGTCCCCGCGCGGGCGCACTGGGGAGGAAATCCCGCCGTGGAGATGCCGGACGGCGCCGGGCAGCTCGGCGCCATTGGCCCAACGGCAACGGCAACGGCAACGGCAACGGCAACGGCAACAGGAGCGTCCTCGGCGAACGACGCCGTGACGGCGAGTTGAGGAAGGCCATGTGATGGAAGTGGACGTGCAGGCGGAACGGGAGTTCTGGGGCAGTGTGCTGACCGCCGGTGGCTTCACCGCGGTTCCGCGGTGGGCGCGGGCGCCGGTTGCGGGTGTCGCCGAGTACGAGGCGGCCGTGCCGGCCGATATGACGGAGGCCGTGCGCGGGCTTGCTGCCGAACTCGGGGTCCCGGTGAGTGCGGTGCTGCTTGCCGCGCATACCAAGGTGCTGGCCGCGTTGTCGGGTGAGCAGGAGGTGGTGACGGGTTATGCCGCCGGTGTGGCGGGCGGCCCGCTGCCGTGTCGGCTGACCGTCACACCCGAGTCGTGGCGCGCGTTGGTGCTGAGCGCTCATCGCGTCGAGGCGGAGCTGCTGGCGCACCGGGAGTTCCAAGTGGATGAGCTGCGCCGTGAGTTGGGGGTGGCGGGCCCGTCGTACGAGGTCGTGTTCGATCCGGCGGGGGCGGAGGGCGCGCTCGTTGAGGACGTGGTGCTGGGCGTGAGCTGGTGTGGTCTCGGCGGCCGGCCGGTGTTGCGGCTCCGGTACCGAACGGATGTGCTGGACGCCGAGTGCGCGGCCAGGATCGGTGGCTATCACCTCACCGCTCTGGGATTGATGGCGGCCGATGCCGATGCCGAGCACGCACGGCAGAGTCTGCTGTCGGCCGAGGAGATCGGCCACCAGCTCGATGGGCTGGCCGGGCCTCACCGGCAGCTGCCGGAGGGGCGGGTGCACGAGCTGTTCGAGCAGCGGGTGCGGGCCCATCCCAAGGCGGTGGCGGCGGTGCAGGGTGACCGCCGATGGACGTACGGAGAGCTCAATGCGCGGGCGAACCGGCTGGCGCGGGCGCTGCTGGCACGGGGTCTGGGCCGGGAAGCGGTGGTGGGAGTCGTCACCGAACGCAATCTTGACTGGCTGGCCGCGGTGTTGGCTGTGTTCAAGGCCGGGGGCGTGTATCTGCCGATCGAGCCGCACTTTCCGGCGGGCCGTATCGCAGCGACGTTGTCACGCGCCGGGTGCCGGCTGGTGCTGACAGAGGCCGGCAGCACTCACAGCCTCGATCAGGCCCTGGCCACCCTGCCGGGGGTCGAGAAGCTGCTGGTCGAGGCGGCGTATGAGGAACGGCACGCCGAGGGAGATGTGGGGGTGGAGGTGAGCGCCGATCAGCTCGCCTATATCTACTTCACCTCCGGCTCCACCGGGGAGCCGAAGGGGGCGATGTGTGAGCACGCGGGCATGCTCAACCATCTCTACGCCAAGATCGACGACCTGGGGATCGGTCAGGGCCATGTGGTGGCTCAGACGGCCCCTCAGTGTTTCGACATCTCGCTGTGGCAGTTGCTGGCCGCGCTCCTGGTGGACGGGCGGACGCTGCTGGTGGGGCAGGAGGTGATCGTGGATGTGGAGCGGTTCCTCGACACCCTCGTTCATGGCCGGGTCGGTGTGGTCCAGGTCGTGCCCTCCTATCTGGAGGTCGTGGTGTCGTATCTGGAGCAGCGTCCCCGCGCGTTGCCGGACCTGAAGTGTGTGTCGGTGACCGGTGAGGCGTTGAAGCCGGAGCTGGTCCAGCGCTGGTTCCGCCTGCAGCCGGGGATCAGGCTGGTCAACGCCTATGGGCTGACCGAGACTTCGGACGACACCAATCACGAGATCATGGACGGGGTACCCGAGGGCGGCCGGGTTCTGTTGGGGCGTGCCGTCAACAACGTGCATGTCTACGTCGTCGACGAGCATCTGTCGCTGGTTCCGCTGGGCGCCCCGGGGGTGATCGCCTTCTCCGGGGTGTGCGTGGGGCGGGGGTATGTCAACGATCCCGAGCGCACCCGTGCGGCCTATCTGGATGATCCGTACCGGCCGGGTGAGCGTCTCTACCTGGGAGGTGACTGGGGTCGCTGGCATCCCGGCGGCAAGCTGGAGTTCCTCGGCCGTCGCGACAACCAGGTCAAGATCCGTGGTTTCCGTATCGAGATCGGTGAGATCGAGAACACCCTGCTGCGGGTGCCCGGCGTACGGGACGGGGCGGTCATCGTCGCCGAACTGGCAGGCCGCAGCACGCATTTGATCGCCTTCTACACCGGTCGGCGCCAACAGGCGGACGTCCTGCGCGAGGCGCTGGGCGCCGTACTGCCCGCCTATATGGTCCCCTCGGCCTTTCACTGGCAGCACAGTCTGCCTCTGACTGCCAACGGCAAGATCGACAGGAAGGCCCTCATCGCACTGGCCGAAGAGGCCGTAGCGTCTGTACCGGCCGCAGGAGGCGACGTGGCCGGGGAGCACGAGCGTGCCCCACGTACCCCGAGCGAGCGGAAGCTCGCGGCCGCGTGGGCCGAGTTGCTGGGCATCCCCGAGCACCACATCGGCCGACAGGACCACTTCTTCGACTCCGGCGGCACGTCGCTGTCGGCGGTCAGGCTCACGATCGCCCTGGATCGCGCGGTGTCCCTCAAGGACATCACCCGCCACCCGGTACTCGCCGACCTCGCCGCTCTCCTCGATGGGACGACCCAGCAGCGGCCGGAGCTGCTTCAGCCACTGTCGGTATCGGACGGTGTGCCTGAATGCGCGCTGGTGTGCTTCCCTTACGCAGGCGGCAACGCGGTCAACTTCCGGCCGATGGCCGGAGCCCTGGCCGGCAGCGGGCCCGCGGTCTACGCCGTCGAGCTGCCCGGACATGACCTGGCCGCCCGGAACGAGCCGTTCGCGCCGATGGAGCAGGTGGCGGAGCAGGTCCTCGCCGAGATCACCGGCCGTGGCCTGACCAGGGTCATGCTGTGGGGGCATTCAGCGGGCGCCGCGTTGGCCATGGAGACGGCGAGGAAGCTGGAGGAGCGCGGGGTGGACGTCCCGCGGGTGTTTCTCGGCGCACAGCTGCCCGGCACCGCCGCCGCCCGCCGCGCCGCCATCACGGAGCTCACGGGGCGGAGCAACGCCGAGATCGCCGCGAAGCTGAGCACGGACAGCGGGTACACCGAACTCGGTGAGCTGAGCGCGCAGCATGCCGAGCATGTCGGTGCCGCCTACCGGCACGACTGCGTATCCGCCCACCGCTATTTCGCAGACGCCATGGAAGTCCCACCGGCGGTGAAGCTGAACGCGCCGGTGACCGTGGTCGTCGCCGCCGACGACCCGAACGCGGAGGAGTTCCCCGACCGATACCGCGACTGGCAGCTGCTGGCCGAAAACGTGGAGCTGCACGAACTGGCCGACGGTGGGCACTACTTCCTGCGCACTCGTCCGGCCGAGGCGGCACAGGCCGTCCTGAGTGCCGCCGAATTGCTGGTCTCATCGTGAGCCGCCTTGGGCCCGCTTGGGGCCTCCTTGGGCCAATCGGTATTCCCTCGCGCCCCTTGGGCCTCTTTGGATCTCCTGAATGACAAACTGAAAGGAACCGAGATGTCGTCCTCACCCCCGACATCACTGCTCGAGGTGGAGCTGCGGTCGGACAGACCTCCGATCCTGCATGTCGACACCCCTGATGATGCGTCCAGTTGGGCGGCCGAGTACCGCGATGCACTGCGTGCCGAGGTCACCGAGCACGGCGTGGTTCTCGTCCGCGGTCTGGGACTGCGGGAGCCGGACCAGGTCGGTGCCGTCCTCGCGGAGCTGGCCGGTGGACTGATGACGGAGCGGGAGGCGTTCGCGCCCCGGCAGCGCTACGGCCCGGGTCTGTACTCCTCCGCGAACTGGCCGGCCAACCAGCCGATGTGCATGCACCATGAACTGAGCTACACACTGGAGTTTCCCGGCCTGATGCTGTTCGCGTGTCTGACCGCGCCCGACCAGGGCGGAGCGACCGCGGTGGCCGACGCGGAACGTGTTCTCCAGGCGCTGCCCACCGCGCTCAGCGACCGCTTCGAACGCGAGGGCTGGCTGCTCACCCGCAGCTACAACGACGAGATCGGGGCTTCCCTGACGGAGTCGTTCGGCACCGACGACCCCGCGGCCATCGAGCGTTACTGCCGCGCCCACGCCATCGACTTCACCTGGCAGCCCGACGGTGCCTTGCACACCCGGCAGCGCCGCAACGCCGTGGTGCGGCACCCGGTCACCGGCCGGCGCTGCTGGTTCAACCAGATCGCCTTCCTCAACGAGTGGACGCTGGCCCCGGAGGTGCGCGAGTACCTGGTGGACGTCTACGGCGAGGACGGGCTGCCGTTCAACACCCGGTTCGGAGACGGCACCCCGATCGGTGAGGACGTCATCCAACTGCTCAACACCACCTACGAGGACCACACCCGACGCGAGCCCTGGCAGGCCGGCGACGTGATGCTGGTCGACAACGTACGCACCGCACACAGCAGAGAGGCCTACACGGGAGAACGCCAGGTGCTGGTCGCCATGGCCGAGCCTCAACGCCTGGCCGACTGCTGCCCGACCCCGGAGGTAAGCCGGCGATGACCCCTGTCCTGTCCCCATCCGACCGACGCACCACGTCCCACCCGGCCCCGGCGCCGAGCTTCGCTGTGATCTCCGGCGCCCAGGTACAGCAAGCGCTCGATGGGCGCGAGAAACAGATCGTGGACCTGGTCGAGGACGCCTACCGGCTGCACGGCGCCGGAGACTCGGTCAACCCACCGTCGTACTTCCTGCGCTTTCCCGACCGACCCACGGCACGGATCATCGCGCTGCCGGCCTCCCTCGGCGGACCGATGCATGTGGACGGCCTGAAGTGGATCTCCAGCTTCCCGGCCAACGTGACGACCGGCCTCCCCCGGGCCTCCGCGGTCCTCATCCTCAACGACCACGACACCGGGTATCCCTTCGCCTGTCTGGAAAGCTCCATCATCAGCGCCACCAGAACCGCGGCATCCGCCGCCCTGGCAGCCGACTGGCTCAGCCGCAACCGGACCCGCCCCACCCGTATCGGATTCTTCGGCACGGGCCTGATCGCCCGCTACATCCACACCTTCCTCACCCGCACCGGCTGGACGTTCGACAGCATCGGCGTGTACGACGTGTCCTCCGACAGCACCGCCGGCTTCTGCGGCTATCTGCAGCAGGCCGACGCCACCGGACGCACCGGACAGGTCTCCGTCCACGACAGCGCCGAGGAACTGATTCGCTCCAGCGACCTGGTGGTCTTCGCCACCATCGCCGGAGAACCCCATGTCACCGACCCGGCCTGGTTCACCCATAACCCTCTGGTCCTGCATGTGTCCCTGCGTGACCTCGCCCCGCAGATCCTGCTCGGGTCGGCCAACATCGTCGACGACGTCGAGCACTGTCTCAAGGCGGACACCTCCCCCCATCTGGCCGAGCAGCTCACCGGTCACCGGGACTTCCTGGACGGGACCCTGAACGACGTCATGACCGGACGGGTGACCCCGCCGGCCGACCGGCCGGTGATCTTCTCGCCCTTCGGACTCGGTGTCCTCGACCTCGCCGTCGGCAAATACGTCTACGACGAGGTGACCAGGACCGGAGACCTCCACACCATCGACGATTTCTTCCAGGACCTGCGCCGCTACGGCTGAAGGCCTGTTTCCCTCAGCTGTGGCATCAGGAGGCCACCGTGCCCGTCATATCCGCTCCGCATGGCTTCAACGAAAGCCGTCTCTTCATCGACCTCCAGTCGATCCTCGGACGCTCCCTCTACCTGAAGTGCGAAGGCTTCAACTTCGCGGGCTCGATCAAGATGAAGGCCGCGACCGAGATGGTGGAGACCGCCGAACAGGAAGGAATCCTGACGCCGGATTCGATACTGGTCGAGTCCTCGTCCGGAAACCTGGGCGTGGCGCTCAGCATGATCGCCGCGAGCAAGGGTTACCAATTCATGTGTGTGACGGACTCCCGTTGCAATCTGTCGACCAGACTGCTGATGGAGGCGTTGGGCAGCCAGGTGCACATCATCGCCGACGTGGACGCCAACGGCGGCCTCCTCGGCTCGCGGATCAACTTCGTCCGCGAGCTGTGCGCCTCCGACGACCGTTATGTGTGGCTCAGTCAGTACACCAATCCGGGCAACTGGCGGGCGCACTACCGGACAACAGCGCCGGAGATCGCCCGTCAGTTCCCGCGACTGGATGTGCTGTTCGTCGGCGCGGGCACCACCGGGACCCTGATGGGCTGCGGACGCTACTTCAGGGAGTGGCACCGTCCGGTCCGTATCGTCGCGGTGGACAGTGTCGGCTCGGTGACCTTCGGCGGCCGGCCAGGCCGCCGGATGATTCCAGGCCTGGGCATGAGCATGCGTCCGCCGCTGCTCGACGAGTCATACGTGGACGAGGTGATGCAGGTCGAGGAAGTGGACACCATCCGTGCCTGCCACCGTCTGGCAAGACGGGGGTTCCTGTTCGGCGGCTCCACTGGGACGGTGGTCAGCGGGGCGATGGAATGGCTGGACCGGCATGGCACCCGTGATCTCACGGCGGTGGCCATCGCCCCGGACCTCGGCGAGCGGTACCTCGACACCATCTATCAGACCAACTGGGTGCAGGATCTGTACGGGGATGACATCTTCGACACCGAGAAGGTGTCCGTCGGTCCCCGGGGAACCGAACCGATGCCACAGATGTCGGGCCGCCCGCCGAAACCGTAGAACTCTCCCGCGGGCGCGCGCCTTCAGAGCGCCTTCAGAGGTGCTTCAGCGCAGCCGCGCCGTCGCGACATGGACTCTGAACGTGCAGGGGACGTGACCGCCAGAGGGTGCCATCGCTCGAGCCTCGTCGAGGAAGGAATCACGCAGTGCTGCGCGGGCCTCCTGTTCGAGCGGGCCCATGTCGTAGACACCCGAGACGGCCGCCCACACCTGCTCCGCCGTCCCGCTGAGATCGATGGCGATCGTCTCCCAGTCCACGGGCTCGAACCCGGCCGGGCCAAGGAGGTCGTCGAGCCCGTCGCGGGTTCGCGTCCTTCTGTCACCCAGCGCCGGGATACGCCGGGCCGCGGGGAGCGTTTCGATCGCGGAGGTCAGCAGGGAGCGGAACCGCTCGTAGGCATCACCGGCGATTCCGCCTCCCAGCACACACGCGAGTACGCCTCCCGAGGACAGCACCCGCGCGATCTCCGCGACGACCTGCTCCACGTCGCTCATCAGCATCAGCGCCATATGGGAGACACAGGCGTCGAAACTGTAGTCATCGAAAGGGAGATGCTGTGCCCTCCCCACCACCAGCGTCGTGCCGGACAACCCCGGTCGGCTGCGGGCCAGCGCCAACGCCTCGGGAGAAAGATCGATCCCGGCAAGCTCCCGACCGCCGACCGCGGCGAGCAGTTCGAGCAGCAGCCCGTCGCCGCACCCGAGGTCGAGCACCCGGCTGCTCCCGGCCACCCGGTCGCACAGGATCTGATAGCTGGTCCGGCCGTCCGAAGCGCGGCCACGGCCCAGTACGTCCGCGGTCAGCGCCGGCTGCTCGGCGTGGAAGGTCTTCAGGAACGCCTCTTGCGATGCGGTTGTCGTCATGCTCAGAACCTAGGCCCTCGAACCCGCGTTCACGGCTGCACAGGCCCGACCATCGCTGTGCCGCCCGCTGCCTCGGCGGGCGGCATCGCTCGGCTACACTCGGCCACATCCGGCCTTACACAGCGCAGCGATGTCGCGCCATTGCTACGTACGAGTGGTGCATCCCCTGACACGGTCGTAGCGTCGTTACAGAAACCCTCGCACGCGAGACCTTGGCAGACGGGCGAAGCAGGAGTGCACGCGCGGGGCACATGGGGTCCGGAGACAGGCGACCGGGAGCGCACATGCGGAAACACACAGTGAGTACGACGGTCACGCTCTGTATCGCTACTGCGCTCGCGGCAGCCATGGGAACGGCTTCCGCCGCACCGACGGCGTCTTCGTCGACCGTGCGCGCCGTGAAGCAGCAGCCCGCGCGCCCCGTGATCGTCGACTGCTTCTGGCACGCACGAGTAAACCCCGGCGACTTCATCATCGCGTGCGGTGACGGCAACAGCCGGCTCGCCTCGCTCCAGTGGTCGCGCTGGGACGAGAACTCGGCGGTGGCCAAGGGCTTCAACTGGGTGAACGACTGCAAGCCGTACTGCGCGGCGGGAAAATTCCACAAGTACCCGGTCGTCGTGCGGCTCGACCACCCACAGCCCTGGAAGAAGCACCCGCAGGTGGAGCACTACACGCAGATGAGCCTCGTCTTCACCCAGGGCACGCCGGACGGGTTCGGCCGGGTGGAGAACGTTCCCCTCTGGAACTGACGTCGTCGGGGTGCATGCGGACCCGAGGCGTCGAGTGGGGCAAACCCCAGTGAAAACAGGGACGTTGCCCGGATGGGAGAGGTGGGGGGCCATCCGCGAGGCTTCTGCGCATGAAGCTGACCAGTAACGCAAGAGCCTCCTGGATCGCCACCTCCGCCGTCCTTCTCGGTGTCGTCGCCCCGCTGACCACGTCCGCACCCGTGTCCGCGGCGGCGGCTGCCGCGGCCCCCTCCCTCAAGTGGACCAAGTGCGAGGGCAGCGGGCTCGACCCGTGGCAGCAGTGTGCGTCCGTCGAGGTGCCGATGGACTACGCCGACCCGGGCGGCCGGAAGATCGACGTCGCCATCTCCCGGATCCCCAGCGAGAAGCCGGCCGCGCGTCGTGGCGCGCTGCTGATGATCCCCGGCGGGCCCGGAGGCTCCAGCCTCGCCGACCCCTCGGGCAAGGGTCAGAAGTTGCCGCAGGATGTGCGTGACGCCTACGACCTGATCGGTTTTGCCCCGCGCGGGCTCGCGCCCTCCACCTCCGTCAGCTGCGGCCTCGACCACGCCGACCTCGCCACCTCGAAGCTGCGGCCGTGGCCGGCCCCGGACGGGTCCGTCACGGAGAACATGACCACCGCCCGCCGGATGGCCGACGCCTGCGCGCGCAACGGCGGCGAGCTGCTCCGGCACATCAGCACGGTCGACGAGGCGCGCGACATCGACCGCATCCGCGCCGCGCTCGGCGAACGCAGGCTCTCCGCCTGGGGCGTCTCGTACGGTACGTATGTCGGTGCCGTCTACAGCCAGTTGTTCCCGCACCGCACCGACCGCATCGTCCTGGACAGCAACGACAATCCCGACCCGGACCGCGTCGCGCGTGCCTGGCTGGCCGGGCACGAGACGGGCGTCGAGGACACCTTTCCGGAGTTCGCCAAGTGGGCCTCGGCGCCCGGCAATCCGGACCGGGTGGCCAGGAGTGCGGCCGAGGTGCGGCCTCTGTTCCTGCGCCTCGCCGCACGTCTCGACCGAGCACCGATCCCCTGGCCGGGCGCCAACCCCGAGGAGCTGAACGGCAATGTGCTGCGCCAGACCATGCTCGACAGCCTCTACTCGCCCAGCCGCTTCCCCACCCTGGCGAAACTGATGGTGGCCGCGGGGAACGGCACCGTGCCGCCCGCGCCGGCGGCACCGCCGGAGCCGGTGCTGCAGAACGTCGCCGCGGTGGGCGCAGCGACCCTCTGCAACGACGTGGCCTGGCCCACATCGGCCACCGAGTACCGGAAAGAGGTCACCGAAAGCCGGAAGAAGTACCCGCTGACCGCGGGCATGCCCCGGAACGCAATGGTCTGCGCCGCCTGGCCGTACCCGCCCGGGCACGCGCCGGTACGGATCACCGACCGCGGACCCTCCGACATCCTGCTCGTGCAGAATGAACGCGATGTCGCCACCCCGCTGAGCGGCGCTCTCAAGCTCCGCCGTGCACTCGGCGCACGCGCCGTCATCGTGACCGTGGACTCCACCGGCCATGACTCCTACCTCGCCAACGGAAACGCGTGCGGCGACCGAACCGTCTCCCGCTTCCTGGCGACCGGCGGTCAGCGGCCCGATGGAGACACCTACTGCGGCTAGAACCGGAAACACCGGCCCGATTCCGGCGGGCCGGGTTTCCCTCTGTCGCGGGTGATGCCGTCACCACTCGTCGAAATGTCCGACCACACGGAAGCTGCCCACAACGCCATCGTCACCGAACACGCCTCCGCTGACGGTGCGGGTCACGACTCCGTTCGTGGCCCCGAAGGGTCCGACCGTGGCGACCGGAGCGCCATTGTCACAGGTGAACCCGCGAAAGACCTCAACAATCTCTTTGCTGTCGTTGAAGATGTTGAAGCTGTTGGACCCCAGCCCGGAAGCTGCCGGGACACAGCCATCGATGGCGGCCGAGAACACCCGGTCGTTGAAATAGATCCTTCCCTCGTACCTGCGGCCGTAGCCGTGGTCGCCGCCCTCCCGGCCACGCCGCTCGTCCGCCTTTCCGGCGGCGCCACCGACCGGGGCCGGGACGGGGGCAGGGGCGGCCCGCTTGACGGTCGGGGCCGCCCGCTGGACGGGAGGAGCCGCTCGTCGAGCGACCGGGGCGGCCTCGGCGGATCCGGCGGTCGAGGCGTAGGTGATGATGCCAGTGGCGGCAAGGACCGCTGCCGTCACTGCGGCAGCGGTCACAATGAAAGTACGCGTGGGCATGTCACTTCTCTCTCTCACAGACGCCGGCCGAGTAGCCGACCTGCGATGAACGTACCGACACCCCATATAACTGTCATATCGGACATAGCCAAGGTGTGACGCCACGGGGCCAGTCAGGTGTAAGCGCGACTCTCACTGCAAGTTGACTCCTCGACACCAGCCGACCACCTCAAAACCCGAATGCGTCGAGGCGCACGGTTCTGGGAGCATGCCGCAATGAGCCTCAGCCTGGAACCGCTGGTCATCCGGCATACCCACCGTCTTCCTTCCCCCGTGGGAGCCGCGGGTGAGGGCGACGTCGCAGCGCGGCAGTTCGACGCCGCGCTCATGTCTGTGGGCTTCAAACTCTCGGCGGGCCTGCTGGAGCACCTGTCGGGACTGTCCGAGGCCACGGTCGTGGACACCGCCGCGCGCACGCTGCCGACCATCCGTGAGATGGTCGGCGACCACGTCCGGCACAACGTCTACTTCATCGACTTCCCGGCCAACGTGCCCGACACGTTCGACTTCTGGATGCAGTGCATCGCCGAGGCGCTCGCCGATGACGCGTCACGGGTCCGCACGGTCGCCCAACTCCAGACCGGCGTCCTCGACCTGCTCACCCTCCCGTCCTACGGCAACTACCGCCACAGCTATACCGAGATGCTCGCCGCCCACGACGAGCTGATCGCCGCGGTCGGGGACCGCATGACGGTTCTGCACCTCGGCAGCGACCTGGATGACGAGGTCACCGCCCTGTACCTGGCGCTGGCCGGCAGCACCACACCGCTGGGCGAGGACGACCTGCGTGACCTGAGGGTCCTCGCCGAGCACCGGGTGAACGGTCCGCAGCCCGAAGCGATACCGATCCGGGAGAACCGAGCCCTCATCAACCAGGCCCGCCTGAACGCAGGCGCGGATCTCCTTCTGGACACGGTCACCGATGTACTCCGTCTGGCCTGTGCGCTGTCGGAGGGCGACGTGACCCTCCAGGAACCGACTCGGTTCCGAGCGCTGTCCCGCCCTGTTCGCCGCGCCCTGCTCGCGGGTCTGGACGCCGTCGTCGCCGTGGCCCCTGCCAAGCTCGCCGATGTCCACGCGCATCGCGAGGCCTGGAAGCGCCTCGGTGAACGCCTTCACCCGCACGAGTACCCGCGGTGGCCGCACGCCGCGGAGGTGTTCGCCATCGCCCGGGGCGAGAAGAAGGCACAGTCCTTCGACAGCCGTGTCGAGGAGCTGCTCGGCCTGAGCGACGTCACCGCAGCGGCCGAGCTGCTGAAGTCCGCCCCCGGCAAGCTGTTCCGCTCCCTGGACCGCCTGCTGCGTACGGCCCTCACCCAGGACGAGCGTGACGCGGTCGTGGCCGCGGCCGAGCAGGTCGCTCCCAAGGTCTCGGGCCGGGTCGTGCTGTCGGTGCGCGAACACTTCCACAACCGCGACGGGGAAACCGGCGAACGCCGCGTCTTCGTCAACCGCCTCGGCCGTGCCTGGGTCACCTCCGACACCCGCGCACCCGTGCTGCCCCGGGAACGCAAGCGCCTGGTCACCGCTCTTGACGCCGAGATACGCCGGCGTCTCCCGGCCACCGGGCACCTGCTGATCGACCCCGACATCCTCGATGTCGCGCTCCCGCTCAGCGGCAAGGCGACGTCGTCCGGCCTCGGCGTACTGCCACGCGGCTCCGTCACCCCGGTCCATGGCGAGCTGCTGCGTTTCTTCGTCTATTGGAAGCAGACGCACCACCGCACCGACTACGACCTCTCGGCGCTGATGCTGGACGCCCGCTACACGACCCTCTCCTGGCTGTCCTACACGGCCCTCACCGACATCGAAGGCGAGCATTCGGGCGATATCACCGATGCACCCGACGGCGCCTCGGAGTTCATCAACCTCCGTCTGGGGGCGGTGCGCGGCACCTTCATCGTCCCGCAGGTCAACATCTTCTCCGGAGAGGGCTTCGAGGAGGTCGAGGAGTCGTTCTTCGGCTTCATGCTGCGCGAAGCCGAACAACAGGGCCGGCCGTTCGAGCCGCGCACGGTGCGCATGAAGTCGGACCTGCGTGGTCCGGGCCGCGTCGCACTGCCGCTGGCGTTCCAACGCGGGCGTGACGGTCAATGGCGCGCCAAGTGGCTGCACCTTTATCTCAAGGGCAATCCTTCGGCCAACCGTGTCGAAGGAAACCGGGTGTCGGTCGCAACGCTGCTGCGCGGCATCGTCGAGCGCGACCACCTCACGGTCCGGTACCTCACTGATCTGATGGCCGACGGTGCCACGACCGTGGCGCTCTGGGACGGCGAGACGGTTCCGGACGGCCCCGTCACCTACATCGGCCTGGAACGCCCCGAGGGCCTGCACCCGGACTCCAGGATCCTCACCCCGGAAAATCTGCGGGACCTGATCCCGGGCTGACTGCTACTGTTGGCCGCGGCGAGGCCATGAACGGACTTCCTTCTCAATTCTTCTCGAAAATAGTCCCTTCGCTTTCCTCGCCCTCAGCCTTTCACCGCGGGGCGCTGTTCGGCGCTCCGTGCGTTCTTGAGGTGCGTCGCCACTCGTGAGGCATGATCGGGACCATGAAGCACCCGCATCTGCCGACCACTGAGGCAGCCGTCACGGCGATACGCGAGATCGCGCAGGAGTACAACCTGGCGCTGACCGTCACCGACGACATCGGCGCGGACCAGACGTCCCGGCGCACGTCCGCCGGGGCATTCACAGTTCTCGACCCGGACGGCTCACTGCCGCACGAGGCTTTCATCGAGTTGGGCGGCTCTCCCTCCGTCACCGTCCGGCTCTTCCCGGAGGACGACGCGAAGATCACCGTCGAGGACGTGGAGTTCGACGACGTTCCCCGCGACTCGGTCCCGGCGTTCCTGCGGTCCGTCCACGGCGGTCTGGCCCACGTCAGGGAGAGGTCCTTCCCTCCCGGCCAGTGGCTGATCGTCCCGTTGCCCGGCGACGAGACGTACAAGGAGCTGATCTGGCGTCACACGCTTACCCCTTGGCTTGTCCGCCATATCCGCCGCTAGGACCTGTCGTCAAACCCGCCCAGGTAGGCGCGCCGACAGAGGCGACGATGGCAGGGACGCACCTCGCGCGCCCCCGACCTCCGCCGTCAGCAGTCCCGCCCCGAGGGCCGTTGATCACAACCGGGCCTCCAGGGCCTCCGCGGCCCGTACGGCGCCGCCAGCTCGTTCCATCACCTCGGCCATGCGCTGCACCCGTTCGCGCAGCCCCTCGTCCGCGGCCGTCCCGCGCACGGCGCCCAGCAGGGTGTCCTCCGTGATCTCCGCGGGATCCAGCAGCGTGCCGAGCCCCAGCTCCACCGCCCGGCGGGAGAGCACCCGGGTCTCCGGCATCTGCGGGATGAGCACCGGCGGTGTGCCCGTGTACAACGACTCCATCAGGCTTCCCAGCCCCGCGGCGGTGACGAAGACATCGGCCTGCCTCAGCGCCGCCAGCTGCGGAATCCACGCAAGGGCCTGGACGTTCGGCGGAAGCGGGCCCAGCTCCTGGGGATCCAGGCCGTTCCCCACGGTGATCAGCGCGTGCCAGGGTCGGCCGTCGAAGGCACGAACGCAGGTACGGAAGAAATCGGGCTGGTTGTTGTAGAGCGTGCCCATCGAGATCACGACGACCGGCAGCCCGTCCCCCGGCGCCTCCCAGGTGGCTCTGGTGTACTCCGCGGACAGGCATGGGCCGACGAACGTCGTCTCCTCCCCGAAGGTCTCCCCGACCGGCTGGAACTCACGGGGCGCGTAGACCAGACTCCGGTCGGCTCCCCAGTCGACCAGGTACTCCGGGGCGGCGGTGAGGCCCAGCTCGGCCGCGAACTGTTTGGCCCGGTCGAGGAGTTCGGCCGTGGCCGGGTGGTCGTCCGGAACACCGCACATCTCCCAGACCGCGCGCATCTGCGAGTAGTGGGCATTGGACGCCATCGAGGGGGTGGACTGCACCGCGGGGCGCTCCCAGAGCTGTTCCAGGGCCCGGCCCGCCGGGGCGACGATCATGTCGTACAGCACCAGGTCGGGCACGTCGTCGACGAAGAGTTGCCGGGCCAGCGTCACCAACTTCGCGCTCTCCTCCAGGAACAGCACGGCCGACCAGGCCAGCATGTCCGGGGTGAGCGTCTGGTACTGCCCGGGGCCCAGGATCTCCGTCAGCACGGTCTCGTACGGCAGCGCGGTGGCGCCCGTTGCCCGCACCGCGGGCGCAAAGCTCTCCGGCGTCAGGAAGCTGACACGGTGTCCTCGCCGGACAAGCTCTTCGGTGACCGCCAGCGCGGGGCGCATGTGTCCCTGTGCCGGGATGCTGAGGACGGCGATATGGCCGGGCATATGGACCTCCTGGAGGCAACCGTCCGGGCTCGCTCCGAGCACGGCACACGGGGGATTCCCCCGGGCTGACGTGCCGTGCCCCGGGCCGGGTGCGCGCACAACCCCCGTGTACGCCGTCACGGTACGAGGGGCCGGATGCCGAGGTCGAGGTACCTCTTGCCAATCACCGGGCAGACTGTGGATTTCCCTAGGCTTGTCCCATGGTGGAGAAGGCCGGTGGATACGAAGGCTCGTCCGTTCGCCCAGGGAAATATGCACGCATCGAGCGGGAGAGACGGTTCCTGCTGGCCCACCCGCCGGCACCATCATCGGTCACTGCCACTCGTGCGATCACCGACCGGTATCTGGTGGGAACGCGTCTACGGCTGCGACGCGCGCAACTCCCGGACGACACCTGCGAGCTGAAGCTCACTCAGAAGGTGCCGGTCCCTCTCCCAGGCGCCGTACAGGGTTTGATCACGAATATCTGTCTGTCACCGTCCGAGTACGATCTGCTCGCCTCGCTGCCGGCAGCGGAGCTCTCCAAGAGGCGTTTCAGCGTGCCACCCTTGGGCGTTGATGTCTTCGACGGCCCTCTGCAGGGCCTCGTCCTGGCGGAGGCCGAGTTCACCACCGACGAGGAAGCGCAGTCCTTTGTTCCGCCTCCCGAGTGTGTGGCAGAAGTGACCGACGATGCCCGCTTCACCGGAGGGCACCTGGTCGGGGCCTCCCGACGGGACCTGCTCGAGTGGCCGGCCGAATACGGCCTCCACCCGGAGGTCCCCTGAGTCGACATGCGCAACGGGAAAGCGCGAGCCCGGAAGTGTCAGACCGCGTCCAGCTCGGCGAACTCCTCGGCCCTGAGCTCGAGCTCCGCGGCCGCCACCGAGTCGCGGATGGTCTCCGGCCGGCTGGCGCCGGGGATCGGCACGACCACCGGCGACTTGGCGAGCATCCAGGCCAGGCACACCTGCTGCGGGCTGACTCCGTGGGCCTCGGCGACCCGAGCGAACGGCGCGTACGCCGAGCCCAGTTCGCGTGCCCGGGAGATACCGCCCAGAGGGCTCCACGGCAGGAAGGCGATGCCGAGCTCGTCGCACAGCCGAAGCTCCGGCTCGCTGGAGCGGAAGGCCGGCGAGAACTGGTTCTGTACGGAGACCAGGCGGCCGCCGAGGATCTCTCCGGCCTGCCGGATCTGGTCCGGGTCGGCATTGGAGATGCCCGCCATACGGATCTTCCCCTCGTCGAGGAGCTCCCGCACCGCTCCGACGGACTCCGCGTAGGGGACCTTGGGGTCGGGACGGTGGAACTGGTAGAGCCCGATGGCCTCCACGCCCAGACGGCGCAGGGAGGCTTCGCACGCTTCCCTGATGTGCCGGGGGGAGCCGTCCAGCGTCCAACTGCCGTCGCCGGGGCGCAGGTGCCCGCCCTTCGTGGCCACGAGAACCTCCGTGCCCCGCTCGTGGGAGGCGAGGGCCTTGGCGATCAGGGTTTCGTTGTGACCGACTTCGTCGGCATCGCGGTGATAGGCGTCCGCGGTGTCGATCAATGTGACGCCGGCGTCGAGCGCCGCGTGGATGGTGGCGAGGGAACGTGTCTCATCCGGCCGGCCCTCGATCGACATGGGCATACCGCCCAGGCCGATCGCACTGACCTCGACGTCACCGATGCGGCGAGTGTGCATGTGCTCGTGACCTCTTTCGGCTGTCGCGGAGAACCTGTACCGGCCGGCCACCGCGGGAAAGGCCCACGGCGGCATCGGCCCGCACACCAGCCTGGCTGGCCCGGGACCGAAGGTCCAATAGAGGAAAACGAACGCATTCAGCAGCACGTCATCTGAATCACGTCATCTGAATTCGGTGGCCTTGCGCGGAGGCCGGTCGTGACCGGATCCACAGCGCCGGGTGGCACGTCCCATGCAGCTGAGGGCACGTGCACGGAGGGCGGATCGAGGATGCCGAGGAGGAAGAGCCGGAGACCGCCCCTTATGGTTACACACCGTGAGGCAACCATTCACCCGTTCGATTCGTATAACTCCGTGAGAGCACAGCGTCCCGGCAGCGACGGTGATGCCGGAGCGTCACCATCCGGTTGCCCGAGGAAGCACTGAACAAGGAGAGACGATGCGACTGTTCGCGCTCGACTACGCTCGCCCTGCCGAGGAGTTGGAGGTCAGCGTTCCGTACAGGTATGACTCCGGACTGCAGTTGAACGTGCTCCCGGACGGGCGGATCGCCGCCCACGATTACGCCGTGTTGCAAGAATGGGGGGCCACGACCTCCACCGCGGGCTCGAAGACCCACTTCGACGACTGAACACGGAACGTCGACGATGACCGTGCTGATCCTCACCAGTCAACAGGATGTGACGGCAGACATGGTGGTGTCCGAGTTGAACACCGCCGGGGTCCCGGTGCTCCGGCTGGACCCCGCGGACCTCCCCGGCGATGTCGCCCTCTCGGGTGAGTACGTGCATGGGGCCTTCCGCGGGCATCTGTCCGCCGCAGGCCGCCTGGTGAGCACGAGCGGACTGCGGTCCATCTGGGTGCGCAGGCCCGGAGTTCCGGCCACACGGGTCGACGAGCAGTCCGACTGGCTGACCGAGGAGTCCTCGCAGGCCCTCTACGGGATGCTGCACGGCACCGAAGCGCGCTGGATGAACCGCCCCGACGCGGCCCGGCGGGCCCGCCGCAAGCCCTGGCAGCTGCGTCTCGCCCAGAGCAGTGGACTCCCCGTACCGGCCACCTTGATCACCACGTTTCCGCAGGCCGCCCGCGACTTCGCCGAGCGATTCCCCGACCTGGTGGTGAAGCCCGTCTCCGGCACGCACCCCCAGGAGCCGCCCAGGGCGGTGCCCACCAGCCGTATCGCTCCGGACGCCGACTTCACTGCCGTCGCATTCGGTCCGACCCTGCTGCAGCGGCGAATAGCCAAGCGCGCCGACATCCGGCTGACCGCCGTCGGTGACCGGCTCCTGGCCGCGCGTAAACCGGCCTCCCCCGACCCCGACGACGTCGATGTCCGCTTTGCCCCTTCCACCGACCCGTGGCAGCCCGTCGACGTCCCGCCGCGCATTGCCGCTTCCGTGCACTCGTATCTGCGCGAGGCCGAACTGGCCTACGGAGCCTTCGACTTCGCCGAGGACGGCGACGGGATCTGGTGGTTCCTCGAGTGCAACCAGTCGGGCCAGTTCGGATTCGTGGAGATGGACACGGGCCAGCCGATCGCCCGCACCATCGCGGAGTGGCTGGCACGTCAGGAGCCGGAACCGGAGCCACACTCCACCGGTCCGATGCGTGTGACTCGCTGATCCACAGTCGATTCGGCACACCGGTCGAACCCGGTCGGCCCGGTTCGCCTGGTGCGAGGCCCGCATCGGCTGAGGAGGGCGGGAGCGAAGCGGCGGGCGGCGGTCCGCGCACGACGCGTGTTCATGGCCGACACGGACGGCAGGACCCGTGGCCTAGCGGCGCGCGTAGCTGTCCGTCGCCGCCACCAGTGCGTCCACCACGCCCGACGCCCCCATCGTGTGGCCGACGTCGTCCACCACGATCAACTCGCTGCCGGGCCAGGCATGATGGAGCCGCCACACCGTGCCGAGCAGATTGCCGAAGTCGAGGCTGCCCTGGACGAGTGTGCCGGGGATGCCCTTGAGGAGGGGGGCGTCCCGCAGCACGACGCCCTCGTCGTTGCCGTCGCCGAGGAAGTGGTCGTTGCCGAAGTAGTGGGTGACGGTGCGGGCGAAGGCCATGCGGAAGGCGGGGTCCTCAAAGCGCTCGACGGATCGCGGCGGCGCCGGAACAATCGCCGTCTCCCAGTCGGTCCAGGCCCGCGCCGCACGGGCCCGCACCTGCGGATCGGGCGACTCGATCAGCCGGTTGTAGGCGGCCGCGAGGTTTCCGTCGCGCTCGTCCTCGGACAGCACGGCCAGGAACTGCTCGAAGGCCTCGGGGAAGATCTGGCCAAGCCCCCTGGTCAGCAGGGCCACTTCGGGGTTCGATCCGGTGCCGACGGCAGTGACGACCAGCTCGGACACGGCCTCGGGATGTGTCTGCGCGTATCGCAGCCCAAGCACGGACCCCCACGACACGCCCCAGACCAGCCACCGCTCGATCCCCGAGTGCCGCCGCAGCAGTTCCAGATCGGCGATGACGTGGGCCGTCGTATTGACGCTCATGTCGGTGTCGTACGCGCTCGCGCGCGGGGTGGACCGTCCGCAGCCGCGCTGGTCGAGCAGCACGATGCGGTAGGCCGCCGGGTCGCAGTACCGACGGAACGAGGGGCCGCATCCGGAACCGGGTCCGCCGTGCAGCATGACCGCGGGCTTGCCGTGCGGGTTTCCGCACACCTCCCAGTAGATGCGGTTGCCGTCACCGACGTCGAGCATGCCGTGGTCGTACGGTTCCGTCTCCGGATACAGGCCCATCGCAGCACCCTAGCGTCGTACGGCACCGCGGGCTCCTCATTATGGGGATCACGACCGGGCGCGAGGAGACCGCCCGTCCCGCCGGGCAGTCTGTGTGCCGCAATGGGCGGTGGTACCGGCTGACGGATCGACCGGACGGGTATGCCTGATCCACCGGCGGGTGACCACAGGGCGCGGCGGGATGCCATGGCGGCCGGCTGCGCCTCCAGAACGGCGGCGGCGCCCAGGTGGTGGGTGACGGACTGGCGGTGCGGGCCGGGCGGGTGATCGTGGCGACCCCGCCCGCGCCGGCGGGACGGATCGTGTTCGACCCGCCCCTGCCCGCCGTCCACAGCCACCTGCTGCAACGGCTGGTGCCCGGGGCCGTCCTCAGAGTGCACACGATCCACCCCGAGCCGTTCTGGCGCAGCCGGAACCTGTCGGGGCAGACACTGGCGCCCGAGTCGCCGGTGAGCGTCACCATCGACCAGACCCCGCGCTCCGGACGGCCGGGCGTGCTCAGCCGTTACGCGTTCGGCCCCGGCGCCCTGCGGCTGGGGCGTCTGGACCCCGCTCAAAGGCGGGAACGCGGGAACTTTGGCTGTCGGCACTCGCCGAACGCCTCGGTCCCCAGGCACTGGCACCCACCGTCTGCCTGGAGACGGACTGGTCGGCCGAACCCTGGTCACTGGGCGGAATGATGGCCCACTTCACGCCCGGTGTCCTCACGAGCTACGGCAGCGCGCTGCGGCGGCCGGTGGGCCGGGTCCACTGGGCGAGCACGGAGTCGGCCACGGTGATGCACGGGCTGATGGCGGCAGCGGTGCGCTCCGGCGAACGGGCGGCGCGCGAGGTCCTGGGCGCGACCTGATGCGCACGCCCGTCGGTCATTCGCTCCTGCATGAGGGCGCGCTGCGGCGCGGTCAGGGCGTCGGTCTGCGGGAGCGTGGCACGGAAGGCGGCAGCCGCGACGGGTCCGGGTACCCGGTGGCGTGTGCGTCGGTGGTGATGGCCGGGTAACCGCGTCGCAGGCCGCGGTGGGCGGTTCCGGATCGCGGCGGTCCTCGGGCGTGGCGATGAGCGTGATTGCCGTACCGCATCGGGCGGAGTTGACCAGGCCGCGGCGCGGTCCTCGGGCATCCGCAGGCGGCCCGCCTCGGCGATGCGCCGGATGTGCGAGGCGAGCACCTAGCAGGCGGGGAGGGGCGCGGCGGGACGGTACCGGCCGTACAGGAGTGTGACAGCGTCGGGTTTGCCAGGGCGACGACCGCGTCCATCAGGCCCTCCTTGCGTCCGCGTCCGACCACGCCGCCGCGGAGGCGGCGCTCCGGGAGTCCGGTCTCCTTCACCGCCTTGCGCAACGGCGAGGGGGTGACACCCGCACTCACCGGCCCCGATGCGATCGATATGGTCTGCATCGCTGCGATCGCCACGCAGCTCACGGGCCGCTCCGTCCGCGGGGTCGTCGTCTCCGACGCCGACTACCGTGCGGCCCTGCTCCCCGGGCCCTGCCGGGGCCGACGGCCGACCTGCTCAACGGCCTGTCCGCCGCCGCGCCGCGGGGCCGGTTCGCTCCGGTGGATCGAGGGATCGGGCGATCAGGAGTGGACCACGACGCCGCCCGCCCTCCGCCGTCGGCGCCCGGGCCCGCGGGACGCCGCCCCGGGTCAGGGGTTGCTCGAGACGCCGATGATTGAGGAGATGATCCGGTCCTGTGGTGTGGTCGGCACATGGAAGAGGCCGTTGTTGCGGCCGAGCCGCAGCACTGCCGCCCGGTCCGCGACGGCCTTGACGTCTCCCATGTTGTGGCTGATGAGGATCACCCCGATCCCCCGTTCGCGGAGCTCGTCGACCAGGTCGAGGACATGGCCCGCCTGCTGGAGGCCGAGTGCCGCGGTGGGCTCGTCCAGGAGGACGGCCTTCGGTTCGCCCAGGAGCGCCCGGGAGATCGCGACCGTCTGCCGCTGGCCCGCCGACAGTGAGGCGACGGGAGCACGCACGTCGGGGACCCGGATGCCCATCGCGTCGAGTTGTCGGCGCGCCTCCCTGCGCATGCTGCCTTTGTCCATCACCCGGAAGAAGCGGCCCAGAGCACTGGGGCGCCTCTGCTCGCGTCCGAGGAAGAGGTTCTCGGCGACATCGAGGCCGTCGCACAGCGCGAGGTTCTGGTAGACCGTTGCGATACCGAGGTGCTGGGCGGCCCGGGGCGTCCTGATCTGCACGACCCGGCCCTCCCATTCGATGACGCCCTTGTCGGCGGGGTCGACTCCCGCAATGACCCGGATGAGAGTGGATTTGCCCGCACCGTTGTCCCCCAGCAGGGCGACGACCTCACCTCTGTGCACCTCCAGCTCGACGTCCTGGAGGGCCTGGACGGCGCCGAACCGCTTGCAGATGCCGCGCAGCGCCAGCAGCGGCGGACCGGTCACGCGAACCTCGCCTTCTCCGTACGACGGCGGTGAGGCCGCAAGGCCTCGGCGGAAACCCGACCCGGGGTCAACAGTAGGTCAAAGCCCCCATACGTTACCTTTCGGAATAATCTCGGCACATGATGTAGGGACAAGGCTCGTGTGACGTTGGACCGGCCGGAGGAGGGCGTGACCATGACACACGACCGTACGGGCCGCACACACGCCCAGCGGTGGCGTTGCCGACGGGGAGCGGCTCTCCTCATGGCGGGAGGCTTCCTGCTCGTCGCGGCCGGCTGCGGCGGGGGGCAGAGCCACAGCGGTGGCGCCGGGACGGGGAAGTTCACGATCGGCCTGGTGACCAAGACCAATACGAATCCGTACTTCGTGACCATGCGCAAGGCCGCCGAGGCTGCGGCGAAGAAGAACCACGCCGAGCTCATCGCCCTGGCCGGCCGGTTCGACGGGGACAACGAGGGCCAGGTCGCCGCGATGGAGGGCCTCATCTCCCGCGGTGTGAAGGGCATCCTCATCACCCCGTCGAACGGCACGGGGCTCCTGAGCGCCATCGCGGAGGCCCGCCGACAGGGAATTCTGGTGATCGCGCTGGACTCCACGACCCAGCCGCCGAGCGCGACCGACGCCACCTACGCGACGGACAACGTCAAGGCGGGACGCCTCCAGGGTGCCTACCTCAAGGCCGCTCTCGCCGGCCGGCCGCCCAAGGCCTTCATACTCGACGGCACCAGCGACTCCACCGTCAGCCAGCAGCGCCACGAGGGATTCCTCAGGGGTTTCGGGATCACGAACCACTCTCCGGCGATCCGTGGGCAGGCGAACACCAATGGTGAACGCAATCCGGGGCAGACCGCGACGGAGAACCTGCTGGAACGCACGAGCGACATCAACACGGTCTACACGATCAACGAGCCGGTGGCCGGTGGCGCCTCCGCGGCCATCGCGGCCCGCGGCCTCGCCCAGAAGGTGACCATCGGCTCCATCGACGGCGGATGCGACGGCGTCCGCGACGTCAGGTCCGGCAAGTACGCGGCCACGGTCATGCAGTTCCCGGTCACCATGGCCACGCGGGGCGTCGACTCGGTCGTCGAGTACGCCAGGAGCGGGAAGAGGCCGCACGGAATCTGGGACACGGGCACGGTGCTCATCACCGACAAGCCGGTGGACGGACTGGCGTCCCAGAACACGGACTGGGGACTGAAGCATTGCTGGGGATGACGTACCGACGCCGAGCGGTCGAAGGGATCAGGACGGCCGATGAGAACACCTGTCACCAGCCGCGCCGCCGCCAGTGAACGGCGCGCCCGGCTCCGGGAGACGCTCCGGTACGCCCTGCGCACGCCGATCGTCGGCCCTCTCGCCGCTCTGCTCATCGCCGTGGTGGCCTTCTCGATCACCACGGAGACGTTCCTGACGGCCGAGAACCTCTCGCTGGTGCTGCAGCAGTCCATCGTGATCGGCACGCTGGCACTGGGTCAGTCCCTGATCATCCTCACCGCCGGTATCGATCTCTCGAACGGCGCCATCACGGTCCTCGGCACGATCGTGATGGCCAAACTCGCCTTCCAGGGCGGCAACCCCGTGGTGGCCCTGCTGCTGGGTCTGGTCGTGGCGACCCTCCTGGGACTGGTGAACGGCCTGCTCGTCGCCCGGCTGGCCCTGCCCCCCTTCATCGTGACCCTGGGTGCCCTGACCGTCGTCTTCGCGGTGAGCAGGCTCTACTCCCAGTCGCGCAGCTATCCGGTGACCAACCATCTGCTCCTGGTGTGGGGATACGGCGCCCAGCTCGGTGCGGTTCTCCTCACCTGGGGGACGTTCCTGCTCGTGGGCCTGTACGCGTTCTTCTGGTACGTGCTCGCCGACACGGCCTGGGGCCGGCACATCTACGCCGTCGGCAACGCACCGGAGTCCGCCCGGCTGACCGGGATCAACGTGCGGCGCACGGTCCTCTCGGTCTACGTCACCGCCGGGTTCCTCTACGGCATCGCCGCCTGGCAGGCCCTCGGCCGCATCGCCAACGCCGACCCCAACGCGTACCAGACGGCGAACCTGGAAAGCATCACCGCCGTCGTCATCGGCGGAACCAGCCTCTTCGGCGGGCGGGGAAGCGTCGTAGGCACTCTCATCGGCACCCTCATCGTCAACGTGCTGCGCTCCGGCCTCACCCAGGCGGGTATCGACAGCCTCTACCAGGACGTGGCGACCGGGACCCTCGTCATCGTCGCGGTCGGCCTCGACCAGGTCCTGCGCAGGAGCGCCCGGCGGTGACACCGGGGCACGAGGCTCTCACCCCTCCTCATCGGTACCCGAACGGTGTCGGTCGTCCTCGTCCCAGGCACGGGTGTCGCGTGGTTCGGTGTACGGCTCCTGATCGGGCGGACGGCCGCCTGCGATCGCCCGTTGCCGCGCCGTCTCCGCGTCGAACTCCAGGCCGAGCAGGATCGCGAGATTGCCGATCCACAGCCAGACCAGGAAGACGATGACGCCCGCCAAGGTGCCGTACGCCTTGTTGTAGGCGGAGAAGTCGGCGACGAAGAACGCGAACCCGCCGGAAGCGATCATCCAGATCACCAACGCCAGGAAGCTGCCCGGCGTGACCCACCGGACGGCGCGACCCACCGGACGCCGCCGGTCCTGGTGTTCGGTTTGGCCCGGTAAAGGGTCGCGATCATGATCGTCACCAGCACGGCGAGGACGGGCCACTTGGCGATCGACCACGCCGTGAGCGCCGAGTGCCCGATACCCAGCGCGGTCCCGGCCTGGCGGGCCAAGCCGCCGGAGAACACCACGGTCAGCGCGCTGATCACGGCCGGCATCAGCAGCACCGCGGTCACGGCGACGCGGATGGGGAGCACCTTCCGGATCGGCCGGCCCTCGGGCACGTCGTAGACGACGTTGGCGGTGCGGATGAATGCACCGATGTAGGCGGACGCCGACCACACCGCCATGGCCAGGCCCGCGATCGCCACGACGGATCCGCTGCCGACGTTGCCCTGCAGTTGCTCCACGGCCCGCGTGACGATGTCCCGGGCCGGGCCGGGTGCGAAGTGCTTGAGATTGTTCAGCACCTTGTCGGTCGCCGACCTGCCCGCCACGCCCAGCAGGGACACCAGCACCAGCAGGGCCGGGGAGAGCGACAGCACCCCGTAGTAGGTCAGAGCTGCGGCCCGGTCCGTCAGTTCGTCATTCCGGAACTCGCGCAGCGTGCCCTTCAGCACCACCCCCACCGCTGTCCGGACAGTTCGGTGGGTGCGTCCGGAGCCTTGCGTTCCACCTCCGGGTCCGGCCCGGGCCGCGCGACCGTGGTGTCCGTACGGGGCTCCTGCCGTCGGTCCGCGGCATCCGGCCGACGACCGTGTCGCGCCTCGTGATCCCCGCGTCCCCGTTTCAGCAGCCGAGTCATACGTCCACGGGTATCCCCGCCGCGCCGGATCACTCCGCGTGGTCGGCCGGAAGGATGCGTACCGGATCAGCTGCGTACAGCCGTGGTCACACGGCCGGGAACAGCACCGGTCCGCCGCCCGTCCTTGCAGCAAGGTGGCGCAATGTGCGGGCCGACGGTGATCCGGGGTCCGCCGTCATCAGGACGACTTCCTGGTCGTCCTCGGGCACGAGCAGGACGTCGCAGTTCAGCCGCACCTTCCCCGCCACCGGATGGTCGAGGACCTTGGTGCGGTGCCCGGGAGCGTGGACCGGGCGCGTTTCCCAGATCTGCCGGAACTCCTCGCTGCCAGCGCGCAACTGGGCCAGCAGACCAGTGAGTTGCGCATCGTGGGGGTAGCGGTCGGCGGCCCGGCGGAGCCGCGCCACCACAATGTGCCCGAATTCCTCGGCGCTGGAGGTCTCGTACATGTGTCCCTGGCCGAGGAAACGACGGCGGGCCAGGTTGGTGGTTCCGCGTCCGAGATCATCGCCCAGCAGTGCCTGCGCCAGCGGGTTCCAAGCGACGACGCCGTAGGCCGCGTCGGTGACGATGGCACCGGTCTCGGGGAGCCTTTGCAGCATGCCGGCCACGTGCGGACGCACCCGCCGCACGGCGTTGCTGCCTGGTGGCGCGCTCGATCCGGCCAGGCGGAACAGGTGGCTGCGCTCGGCGGGCGTGAGGTGCAGGGCCTGCGCCAGCCCGTCCAGTATCCGGGGCGACGGGCGGGGGCCGCGGGCCTGCTCCAGCCGTGTGTAGTAGTCGACCGACATATGGGCCAGCTCGGCCACTTCCTCGCGCCGCAAGCCCGGCGTACGCCGGGGAGCGCCGGTCGGCAGGCCGATGTCCTGCGGACGCAGCCTCTCACGGCGGTGCCGCAGGAAGCGGGCCAGTTCCTGCCTCGCCATGATCCCTCCTCCCGTGCCTGGTACAGGTTGTCCCTGGCAGGGCGTTCACCGCCAGGGAACCGTTGGCGGCATGAACGATCGCACAGCACTCGTCACCGGTGCCAACAAAGGCATCGGCAAACACATTGCCCGCCAACTCGCCGAGGAGGGCTTCACCGTGTACGTCGGCTCCCGTGACCCCGGGCGCGGGCAGCGGGCCGTCGAGGAGATCGGCGGCGACGCCCGCCTGCTGGTCCTCGACGTGACGGACACCGAGAGCATCGCCGAGGCCGCGGCGCGAGTGGACCGCCTGGACGTCCTCGTGAACAACGCGGGCATCTCGGTCTCACCCGCCCCGGCGGCCGAGGCCGATGTCGAGGAGTTCCGACGGACGTACGAGACCAACGTGTTCGCGGTCATCGCGGTCACCAATGCCTTCCTGCCCGCCCTGCGCCGCTCTCCCCATCCCCGCATCGTCAACATCTCCAGCGGTACCGGATCGCTGACCTGGAGCACGAACCCCAACCCCCAGTTCACCCACGGCAGTGGTGGCGCCGCCGCCTACCGATCGTCGAAGACCGCGCTCAACGCCCTCACCGCCTTCTATGCCCAGGCACTGGCCGAGGGGGGCTTCAAGGTCAACGCGCTCGCCCCCGGTCTGCGGGCCACCGACCTCAACGAGCGCGCGGCCTCCGCCGGCGGGGACCCGGCGGAGGCCGCCCAGGGGGCCGTGCGACTGTCACTGTTGCCGGACGACGGCCCCACCGGCGCGTTCTTCTCCTGGGACGGAACACCCGTGCCCTGGTGAGCGCACGGGATCCCGTGGTCGGCCGGGCCGCCGCGGCCTTCGTGGCACGGACGACAGCACCGGGACGAGGGTGTGCCATCCGGCGCCGCGCGGTGTGTCGGGCGGAGACCGGCCGGGACCGGTGAACGCAGGTGTCACCCGGGCTGCCTGGGCTCCTGGAGGCGGGGGAAGAGCGCGGATGCGGACGGCAGCTGCCCTCCGTCGACGGGCGTCACCTGGTGTGCGATCCGCGTGGCGGCGTCGGGGATGAAGGGCCGCAGTTCGTCGGCCAGGACACGGCACGCCCCGACCAGTGCGGCAAGGACGGCGTCCAGACGGCCGCCTGCTGCGCTGTCACCCTGCCGCTCCGCGCGGGCCGGCTCCCAGGGCCGGGCGGCGTCGATACAGCGGTTGGCCTCCTCCACGATGTCCCAGACAGCACGGATGGCGTGGCGGAAGTCGAAGTCGGCCAGGGCGGCGTCGATCCGGCCGGGAGCCTTCCGGCACACGTCGATCAGGGCCGCCTCGGCGGACCCGGTGGGGTGGACGGTGGGAACCCTCCCGGCGCGGTAGCGGTGGACCATTGTCACGATGCGGTGGACGAGGTTGCCCAGCCCTCCGGCGAAGTCCGCATCCGCGCGAGCGGTCAGTCGTTCGGGGGTGAAGTCGGCGTCCCCGACCCGGGGAACGTCGCGCAACAGCCACCAGCGCACTGCGTCGGTGCCATACGCCGCGGCCAGGGCGACCGGGTCCACGGTGGTCCCGCCGGACTTGCTGATCTTGCGGCCTCCGACGGTGAGGTAGTCGTGGACCAGGATGTCGGTGGGGAGCGGCAGCCCGGCCGACAGCAGCATGGCCGGCCAGTACACGGCGTGGAAGCGCACGACCCCCTTGCCGACCACGTGGATACGGCGTTCACCGGCCGCCCACCACTGTTCGTACGCGGCGTCGCCGGTACCGTAGCCGAGGCTGGTGACGTAGTTGCCCAGGGCGTCCCACCACACATGGACGACCTGGCTCGGGTCCTCGGGGACGGGGATGCCCCAGCCGCGCGCGCGGTGCTGGGAGCGGGAGACGGAGAAGTCGTGCAGGCCCCCGGCGATCAGGGCGAGGACCTCGTTGCGGCGGACGGCCGGCTCGATGCGCAGGGTGCCGCTGGAGATCAGCTCGTGGAGCTTGCCGGCGTAACGCGACAGCCGGAAGAACCAGTTCTCCTCGGCGACACGCTGTGCCTCGGTTCCGTGTTCGACGCAACGTCCGTCGACCAGTTCGTCCAGGGTGTAGAACTGCTCACAGCCGACGCAGTACAGGCCCTCGTACTCCTTGCGGTACAGGTCGCCCGCCGCGCCGCACCGGCGCCACAGCCGTTCCACCCCGACACGGTGGCGGGGGTCGCTGCTGGTGCGGATGAAGTCGTCGAACGACAGCGCCAGGGGCCCGCGCAGGGCGGCGAACGCGTCGGCGTTGCGGTCGACCAGCGACTGTACGTCGACACCCTCGGCCTCGGCGGCCAGGACGTTCTTCAGGGAGTTGTCGTCGGTGCCGCTCAGCAGCCGGACGTGATCGCCCCGGTGTCGTCTGTGGCGGGCCAGTGTGTCCGCCTGAACGAGTTCCAGGGCGAAACCCAGGTGCGGTCGCGCGTTGACGTACGGGATGGTCGTGGTGATGTAGTGACGTGATGTGGTCATCGGTCCTCCTGCCGGGTGGCGGGGCCCGCTTGACGCAACACGTCGAGGCCCCGTCCCGGGGCCTTGGATTCGGTACGCGTCCGTGCTCAGCAGCCCCGTTGGCGGGGCATCATCCAGTGCTGGGCCGAAAGCGTGATCATGACGCCGAGCCTAGCAACGGACCCGGCACGGGGCATGCGCTTTTCCTGTCCCTTCACACCGGCCGTCCGGGGTCCGCGGGCGCCACCTTCGGGGGACGTTCGGGAGATGGGCTGTTCTCGCCAACTGCCCTGTCCCTACGATGTATTGTCTGTCCGGCCAGACCACTGGGCCGCGGCTTGGATCTGGGGGAATTGATGCAGCCTGGGAAGCAGCTGTCCACGTCGATCGATGCCACGGTTCCAACGGCCGCACGCATGTACGACTACTACCTGGGCGGCAAGGACAACTACGCGGCCGATCGCGCGGCCTGTGAAGAGCTGGACAAGGTCGTGCCCAGCACGCGCGCCCTGGCCCTGAACAACCGGCGCTTCCTGCAGCGGGTGGTCGGGACGCTGGCGGCCGAGTACGGCATCAGGCAGTTCCTCGACCACGGGTCGGGGCTGCCCACCCAGAACAATGTGCACCAGGTCGCGCAGCGGATCGATCCCTCCTCGCGGGTGGTGTACGTCGACAACGACCCGATGGTGATGGTGCACGGCCGGGCCCTGCTGGAGCAGAACGAGCTCACCGCCGTCATCCAGGCCGACATGAGGGACACGGAGGGGATCTTCTCCCACCCCGACACGCAGCGTCTGATCGACTTCACACAGCCGGTGGCCGTGCTGTTCAACTCGGTGTTCCACTGTATTCCGGACAGTGACACCGACGGGCCGCTCGCGGTGGTGCGGCGCGTGGCGGAGCCGCTCGTGCCGGGCAGCTGCATGGTGATGTGCCAGCTGGTCAGCGAGGACGCCCACGTCCGGGACTTCGTCACCGATTTCATGGACAAGGCGACGCAGGGGCACTGGGGCCGGGTGCGCCAGGAGAAGGATGTCGCGGAGTTGTTCGAGGGCCTGGACATCCTCGAGCCGGGGCTGGTGGAGGTTTCCACCTGGCGGCCCGACAACGAAGTGGCGCCCCGTCAGCTCACCCAGGAGTGGATCGAGTTCGGTGGAGTGGGCCGTATCCGGTAGGAGCGGTCACGGGGCCGGATAGAGCCGCTTGGCCGTGTCGCGCAGCAGCACCAAGGACTCGCGCGGGTTGAGGGCCTCGTCACCGAGCCGGTCCAGCGTCAGCCGGTACTCCTCCGTCTCCTCCCGGTCCTCGAGGAACGTGGCGCTCCTGATGTGCTCCAGGTAGACGACGTCGGGCAGATCCGCGCCGCCGAAGCGCAGATAGGTGACGGGTATGGCGGGGGCGGAAGCGTTCGTCACATCCAGGGGCACGATCTGCACGGTCACATGGGGGCGCTCGGCCATCGTCACGAGGTGCTGGAGCTGTTCGCGCATCACCTCGCGACTGCCCAGCACCCGCAGCAGGACCGACTCGTCCATGACCGCCCACAGCTGCGGGGCGTCCGCACGGTCGAGCAGCTCGCGTCGGCGCATGCGCAGCTCCACGCGGCGCTGCACCTCTCGGTCCGTCGCCGTCGGCAGACCGCGTTCCACCACGGCGCGGGTGTACGCCGGGGTCTGCAGCAGGCCCGGCACGTACTGGATCTCGAAGGTACGGATGGCCGCGGCGGCCTCCTGCAGTCCGACCAAACGGTCGAACCACTCGGGCATCAAGCGCTTGTCGTAGCGCTGCCACCATCCCGGCTCACCCGCGCGCCGCAGCAGCTCCAGCAGCACCGTGGCCTCGTGGCCGTCGGTCCTGTACAGCTCCAGCAACGCGCGGACGTCGCCTTCCGTGGGCGGCCGGCGGCCCTTGCCCGCCTCGATACGCGAAAGCTTCGCCGGGCTGAAGCCGACGGCGCGCGCCGCCTGGTCCTGAGAGAGGCCCGCGTCCTCGCGGATTCCGGCCAGCTGGACGCCGACCAGCATCTTCAGCAAGGTCGGAGCAGGCTCGGCCCGGTTCAGATACCGTTCGAGACGGGAGACACGAGGCGACTCGGCAGACATCCTGACTCCCCGTAGACCGGCAGACGACAGACCGCAGTATCGCATCCCACCGTCTGCCGTCGCACGCGTCGGCACAAGTGGAGGTCCCTGACTCCGCGTCACAGCAGGTGGTCGAACTCGCCTTCTTTCGCGCCGGCCAGGAAAGCGGCCACTTCGGCCGGCGTGTAGACCAGGGCCGGGCCGTCCGGGTCGCGGGAGTTGCGCAGGGCGATCCCTCCTCCGGCCAGAGCGGCCACCTCTACGCAATTGCCTTCGGCATTGCTGTACCGGCTCTTGATCCAGCGGGCACCCAATGAGCTCGCTCGCACTCCGTTCGGCACTGATGACACCGCATTCTCCTTACACGCGCTCCGCCACGCAGGCACAACGGCCACCCGCCGGGCCGGGCCGCACCACGTATCCTCGCTGCCTCATCCACCGGTCGCGCAATTTCCCGTGAAATTGCACGGAGACGTTGTCAGCGTGGATAATAACCGTGGCGTCAACCGCGGCGCCGGCGCCCCAACCTGACCTCGCATCAGGGAGATGCCGTGTCATCACCTGCGCCCCCGGCGCCCCGCATTCCCCCTCAGACTGCATCGTGGGCAGACCGGACCGCACCGGTCGGCCCTCCCGCGCGTGGAGCAGTGTCCGGCACCTCGGGCCGGGCACAGTTCTCGAGGCACAAGCCCACAGATGAATCGCCCATGACGGCCGCTGTCCGCCTCGTCGGCACCAGGCAGGGGTGCACCCAGGCGCGGGACTTCACCCGCCGCGTCCTGGACGACTGGGCGCTGGACCACTGCCGGGACGACGCCCTGGCAGTGGTGACGGAACTGACCACCAACGCCGTACTGCACGCCCTGCCGGCGGACCGGACCGAAGGGACGGAGCAGGCCGGAGTATGGCTGAGGCTCACCCTGCGATCCGCCCACCTGATGTGTTCCGTCACCGACCAGAGCAACAACCTGCCCGTGTTCCCGCGCACAAGCGATCCCCTGCAGGAACACGGCCGCGGTCTGCTCATCGTCGAGGCCCTGTCGCAGCACTGGGGCTGGACCTGGCGCTCCCCCATGGGCAAGACCGTCTGGGCCATGCTGCCGACGGGTCCTCACACCTGAGAGGGTCACTGGGCCGACACCACCGGCAGACCACTGCCGGTACGCGGCGGGGCACGACGTTTCCGTGATCCTGGGGAAGTGTCACATCACACCACCCTTCAGGAACCTGACGCCGGTCAACCGCCGGACACCACCCGGACGGACTACACGGGCGCGATCTACGGCTCACTGCTGGCAGCTTCCGTGATCGCCGGGGCCAGCGCACTCGGTCCGTACCCGCGCCTTGAGCTCGCGCTGCTCCTGCTGGCAACCGGAGTGGTGTTCTGGGCCGCGCACGCCTACTGCGGCTTCGTCGGCGACCGGCTGATGCACAAGCCCCTGACCTGGTCGGAGATTCGCCATGTCTGCGTCCGCGAGTGGCCGATCGTGCAGGCAGCCGTCCTGCCCGCCCTCGCCGTCATGATCAGTCCGCTCCTGAACCTGGGGCTCACGAGCACGGCGTGGCTGGCGCTCGGCGTCGCGGTGACCCAGCAGGTCACCTGGGCCGGTGTCGCGGCCCGCCGGGCCGGAGCCTCGCGCTGGGCGTTGGTCTCCGTCGGCGCGGTCAACCTTGTTCTCGGTCTGATGATCGTGGCCGCCAAGGTGGCGCTCCAACACTGAGCACCGCGCTGGTTCGAACCGCCCGATCCTGCTCGTTCCCAGCGGTCTTGGAGCCGACGCGGCCGCTGCCCTGCCCGCGCTCCTGACACGTGGGTGTCCGTCCAAGGCATAGGGTGGAACGTGGGCGCGCCGGTCAGGGGTTCCCCAAAGCAGAACCCCGGCCCGATTCCGGCGGGCCGGGGTTCTGGTTCGCTACATCACACGAGGGACTGCTGGATCACTTGCCACCCTCGCCGCGCTCGCCGCCGAAGCCGCCGCCGAAGCCGCCGAAGCCGCCACCGAAGAAGCCGTGGCCGACGACGCGGAAGCTGGCCACCACGCCGTGCTTGACCTTCACACCGCCACGGACGTGCCTGGGACGCACGCCGTTGCTGGAGCTGAAGGGGCCGACGGTGGCGATGGGAGCACCGTTGTCACAGGTGGCACCGTTGAACACCTCGACAAACCGCTTGCTGTCGTTGCGGATGTTGATGCTGTTGGAGCCGAGCCCGCTGACCACGGTGATGCAGCCGCCGGGGAACGCGGAGAAGTCCCGCTCGTTGACGTGGATCCGGCCCACGCCGTCCTCGAAGCCGAAGCCGCCGCCGAAGCCGCCGAAGCCGCCGCCGAAGCCGCCGCCGAAGCCGCCGAAGCCGCCACCGAAGCCGCCACCGTCACGGCCGCCATCACGGCCGAGGCCGCCAACGCCGCCGTCACGACCGAGACCGCCAACCTCATTGTTGTTGTTGTTCCGGTTGTTGTCGTTGTTGCCATTACCCTGCTGCGGCGCCGCCGCGACCTGCTGGGTGACCGGAGCCGCCTGGGCCGGCTCGGATGCCGCGTTAGCGTAGGTGATGCCGGTGGCCACCAGACCCGCACCGGCCGCGATCGCGGCGGTAACTGCGATGGAACGCGTTGCCATGTCACTTCTCCTGTCTCAGACACCTCGGCTGTGAGCCGATGCGTGATTGAACGTACAGACCATTGCAATCTGTGTCATGTCGGACATGCGGAAAATATGACGAACAATCCGATTGGCGTAACGCTCGCGCTGACACCCCGTCATTCCGGCGCAGCCCGTTCCGGGCGTTCTCACGGAGCCCCCCGGAACCTCGCAGGAAGATGGCAACCGCGACGGCCGGCGTGTGCGGACCTACGGGCGCGGCGCGTCCTCGTACCGCTGGTACCGCGGGAAAGCGAAGCGGAGTTCTCCCGACATGTCTGCCATGGTGTCCAGGCCCAAGTCCGCAGTACCGAAAGGTCCGTTGGGCGGTGTCCGGGAAGGGGCCGGGGCCGCGCTGTGCGGTGTGGCCGCCATCGCTACGGTATGCGGGCCGGGGCTACGGTGACTGCCGACTCCGACTCGTCGGAGTCGACGGCTCCCGCTTGCAGGCCTGTTGAGGGGCGGGCCGAGCCCGTGGCCTGTCAAGTGCACCCCGGATCAGTGGCCTTGAGCGCGCCAAGGTCCCGGCTCTCCAGCGCCCCGCCGGACCGTACCGAGCGCCTCGGGGCCCGTCGGCCGGCGGCCGGCCACTGTGACTCGCGGCGCTGACGGTGACCGGCCTCGCCTGCTGGTCTTCGGGTACTCCGCCGCACGGGTCACGTAACCGCCACGGACGCGACCGCTGCACCGCTACCGCGGCCCGAATGACCGGCACCTCGTCCCGGCCGAGCGGCCGGGGATCGTGACAGCCGTGGCCGCGGGAGCGGCGGTCGTCCCTGCCGAGGCGAGCGGCCACGACGCCGGCACGTTCGGCAGCGAGATGGGGGGACGTCGGCGCAGCTCAGCCGCAATGTGCTGCTGAGGGCGGTGGCACCCACCGAGCCGAGCGGACCCCGCCCGCGGGCCTCGCCGACGTCAGCACGGACGTACTCGGCAACCCGGTCATCACCTCCATGTGGCGGATGTACTCGCGAGCCGGGCTGTGCCTGCCAGGAGTGATGTCCCGCGGCGCCCGCGAGCCCGAACGCCTGACCGGCCCGTCGAGGACATGCTCCTGGTCGCCCGGCTCGACGAACACCAGGTACTCCCCACCGGCCACACCGTCATCGAAGTCGCAGACCAGGGGCCGGGCCTCGCCAAGCGGATCCCGCGCCCATCCACCCCTGGCGGATCGGCCGGGTTCCCGGATCTCTTCCTCGCGCCTGGGCAGCCGGTCATCCGGCGCGTGACCGGCTGCCGAGGCTGTTGTTCAGTTGATCCGGCGCACCGTCCACAGCTGGTCGGACGTGTCGGTCTCCGTCCAGGAGACCGCCTTGGCGAGGTCGGCGGACGATCCCTGGGCGACGGTGACGCATCGGCCGGTTCCCGCGTTCTGGACGAGGAACTGGTTGCCGTGCGGCACCAGCGTCCAGATCTGGTTGGCGTTGGCGCTGTCCACGGCGGCCTGCGTGATCTTCTCACCGGATGCCGGGTGGGTGTCGGTGAGGGCAAGACCGGAGTTGTTGTTGATGATCCGGAAGCCGCCGTTCGCGGAGACGAAGTGCCACAGGTGCCAGGGCTGGTCGGCGTACCACCACTGGTCGGCCTGCATACCGGACGCGGTGGAGCCGCCGGGGATCTCGAGGTACTTGCCGAGGTTGTTCTGGATGGTGTAGTCGCCGGTCGTGAGGGCCGGGAGTGCGGTCTGGGTCAGGGTCCAGTGCTGGTTGGCACCGTCGTTGTCCGCCCACTGCACGACGGCCGATCCGGACGCCGTGGCCCACCGGTAGTCGTCGAGGAGCTTGTCGCTCTTGCGGTTGACGATCTCGAAGCTGCCGTCCGACTGCTGGACGACGGCCCACTCCTGGATGCGATGGGGTTCTTGGTGTTCTTGATGACTGCGGTCGTCGAGCCGCCCCAGTTGCCCGAGCTCGGCTTGGACGTGTCCCACTGCGGCAGCGGGGCCGCCCGCCACTTGCCCGCGGTGGACTTGGCCGATCCGGAGAGGAAGGCCGGGCCCCAGGCCGCGGCGAGCCAGGTGACGTACTTGCCCAGCTACCCGCTGGTCCTGGCCGTCTGGTTCCGACTGGACGGTCAGGAACGAGCGGCACAGCGTACGGCTCGGCCGACGGGCGACGTCCTCACAGGTCGGGCACCCATTCCTTCGGCGGGGGCATGGCCTGAGGGGGTTGGGAACGCATAGGCGTCGGCCGGGCAGGCCGTCGTCCAGGCGCGCGACCATGTTGACGTAGCGGCGCGTGTTGCCGCGGTGGTGGCCGACGGCGTGGAGCCGGCCATGGCCCGGGTCCCAGCGCATACGAGCAATCCACAGCTTGGCCCGTGCAGCAAAGTGCCGCGTACCGTGCTGAATCTCCAGACCACCTTCGCCATGGGCGGTCTCGCGGGCGACGTCGGCCACCACGCACCAGCCGAGCAGCCCGTCGCTCGCGACCGTGAAGGCAGGCGCGTCGCCGGTCTGACCGGCGGTGATGACGAACGAGGGGGCGGGCAGCGGGCGTCGGGCTCGCCTGCCCACGGCCCGTAACGGGCGGCCACGGCGGTACGTGCCGCGCGGCTGCGGGTGTTGCGGCGCGTGTCACAGGAAGATCGATGAGCGATCCAAGTGGACTGACAGATCGTCATCGGGATGCTTATGATGCTGGAGATGAAGAACTTCTCCTCGTACGGATTGGGGGAATCGTTCGCGCAAGGTGAGTGCTGATGGCACATCACGTCGCGAACGACATTCCGGCCCGCCTGTTGATGTGGCAGCGTGTGCGTGAATACGCCGTGCCACCGTCCATGATCGAGACCGCGACCGCACGGCGTGCGGTCGGTGACTGGGCGGGGTCCTGCGCCGCCGCCCGGATCGACATCGATCTCGATCTGCGCGCCGTGCGCAACCGCCACGGCACCGATCTCGTCACCCACCTCCGTGCAGATCTGCGCCGGCTGGCGCCGGATCTGCTCCGCTGGCACATGCCCCGGATCGCCCCCGACGGGCGGCTCCGGCCCGGCCTCACCATCGCCCTGGCCCGTTACCGAAGTTCCGGCGCCACGCCGCTGCAGCTGGTGGTGCGGACACCGCCGGCCTGGGCGGACGCCGGACAGCGGATGTCCCTGGCCCTGTGGGAGGGGTCCGGGAACGGCGCGCCCGGGCACCATCCGGATCCGCACCCGCATCCCGACCGGCGTTTCCGGCTCGACCTGCACCGGCATCTCTGGGACTCCCGGCAAAGCGATGAACTGGCACGGCGGTGCGGCGCGGCCGGGGCATCCGCCATGGCGCCGCCCGGCCGGACCCACGCAGCCGATCGGCCAGTCCTCCCGGACCGGCCAGACGTGCCTGATCGGCCAGACCTGCCTGATCGGCCAGACCTGCCGCATCGGCCAGAACTGCCGGATCGGCTCGATCGGCTTGATCGGCGAGATCGGCTCGATCGGCTCGATCGGCCCAGCGTCCACGATTCCCCCTGGGCGGTGGCAAGTTGGGCCGCCGAGGCGGAGTTGTTGTTGCGGGCCGAGGGGCGCCCTCGAGGGGCCTTCACCGTGCGGCTCGGTGCGCGGAGGCGTGCCGTGCTCGAACTCGTCGCTCCCGACGACAGCCATGCCCCGACGTTCCGGTCGCTGAGGGAGGCGCTGCCGCCGCATGGGGTCGCGGCGCTTCCGGTGCTTCCGGAGGCGGCGGCCCGGGTCCTTCCGGATCTGGAGCTGCTGCGGGCCGGGCTGGTCGCGGCCGACCGGCTCCATCCGCTCGTCGCCGCAGCGCTGACGGTGTCCGGCTCCGCCCCGGTGGCCGGCCCCGTCCCCGAGCCCGGCGATCCGCACCGGGTGGAATGCCGCGGCGAGGTCCACCGGATCGCGCTGCGGAACGGGGTGCTGACGGCGATCGATCACGACCCGGCCCAACTGCGCCGGGAGGAGCTGCTGGTGGCGTTCGGCGGGCCGGCGCTGCCGTGCCTGCGGGCGATCGACGCCGTGCACCGCAACCCGGAGGCACTGCCTGCGGTCCGGGAGCGGCTCGGGCACGGTGACGTCGCCGGGGCGCTGGCCGTGGTCGAGGGGCTGCTCGGTCCCCGTGCGGTCCTGCGCGACGGGCCGCTCCGGGAGGAACTGGAGTCGGCCGCGGCCCGCCGAATCGACCACGGGCTCTTCCGCTCGGGGCTGGTCGCCGTGCACCCCGGTGCCGGTGCGGTCGGTGGCGGGAACGCCTCGGGCGTGGGGCGCGCGGAGGCGAGCCATCGTCCCCGGCTCGACCGTCATACGCCTTACGCAATGCGTCAAAAGCGCAGTAGCCGGGCCTGGCCCCGTACCGGCCTGTTCTGACCTGACCTGCTGACCGGCTGCCCCGCCGAAGTCCCTTTCCCGCACTGCGCATTCCGCGCCGCACGTCCCCACGACATCCGGGACGGGTCGTCCCGTTCCCTTATTCCACCCAGGTGATGCCCATGACCTCCAATACCCTCCTGCCCGCCCCTGTCCCGACCGCCGGTACGCCCGCGCCCTCCCCCGCCGACCCATGCGGAACCGGCACCCAACTCGCCCTCGCCGACGACCTCCTGACCCTCCTGCGGACGACCACCACCGAGCCGCGCCCCGACGAGCAGCTCGAAGCGCTCACCCTGGCCGTCGCGGCCGACCTGCCCGTGCTGCTCTGGGGCGAACCGGGCATCGGCAAGACCGCGGCCCTGACGCAGCTCGCCACCTCCCTCGACCTGCCGCTGACGACCGTGATCGCCAGCGTCCACGAGCCGTCCGACTTCTCCGGGCTGCCCATCGTGGGCGACGACCCGGCGGTGCAGGGGGTGCCGATGGCACCGCCGCAGTGGGCCGTGGAGCTCGTGCGGGCCGGACGGGGGCTGCTCTTCCTGGATGAACTCTCCACCGCCACCCCGGCAGTCCAGGCCGCGCTGCTCCGGGTCGTCCTGGAGCGGCGGGTCGGTGCGCTGCAACTGCCGCCGGGGGTGCGGATCGTGGCCGCCGCCAATCCGCGCGCGTCGGCGGCGGACGGGTGGGAGCTGAGCCCGCCCCTGGCCAACCGGTTCGTGCATCTGTACTGGGTGCACGACCGGGAGGTGGTGGTGCGCGGGCTGGGCGGAGTCTGGCCACGGGCGGAGCTGCCCCGGCTGGTGCCGGAGCGGCTGCCGGAGGCGGTGGCTTTCGCCCGGCGCGCGGTCTGCGGCTTCCTGGAAGCCCGGCCGACGCTGATCCACCGGCTCCCGAGCACCGAGACACGGCGCGGCGGTGCCTGGCCCTCGCCCCGGAGCTGGGAAGCTGCGTTGACCCTGCTGGCCTTCGGCACGGCGGCCTCCGTCTCCCAGGAGGTGTTGGCGCTGCTGGTGCGGGGCGCGGTGGGGGACGGGCCCGGGCTCGAACTCCTCGCCCATCTGGACCGGATGGACCTGCCGGACCCGGAATCGCTGCTGGCCGATCCGGCCTCCGCCGAGCTGCCGGTGCGGGGCGATCTGCGTCAGGCGGCGCTGGAGGCGGTGGTGGCCGCCGTCGGGGCGCGGCCGGAGCGGGAGCGGTGGGAGGCGGGCTGGGCGGTGCTGGTCCGGGCGCTGGAGACCGGCGTTCCCGACCTGCTGGTCGCCCCGGCGACGGCGCTTGCCGCGCTGCGGCGCGACGACTGGGAGGTACCGGAGGCGGTGGAGCGGCTGGCCGGGGTGGTCGGTCTCTCCCGGCGGGCGGACCGGTCGGTGGGGCGGGCCACGGCATCGGCCGG